>NZ_JBAURI010000717.1:0-10106 GCF_049581145.1 Bradyrhizobium sp. | reverse complement strand
GCACGATGTGGGTGTCGCTCGACATCACCGGCAGGCCGGCGGCGCTCAGGATCGCCTTGACGCGGGCGGCGCGGTCCTGGTGCCGCTCGCGCTCCCAGCTCGAGCTCTTCAGGTGGCGGATCGCGGCGGTCGCGGCCGAGCAGATCGGCGGCGGCAGGGCGGTGGTGAAGATGAAGCCAGGCGCATAGGAACGGACCGCGTCGATGATCGCTCCGCTGGCGGCGATGTAGCCGCCGAGGCAGCCGAAGGCTTTTGCCAGCGTGCCCTCGAGAACGTCGATGCGATGCATGACGCCGTCGCGCTCGGCGATGCCGCCGCCGCGCGGGCCGTACATGCCGACGGCATGAACCTCGTCGACATAGGTCATCGCGCCATAGCGCTCGGCGAGATCGCAGATCTTCGCCAGCGGAGCGACGTCGCCATCCATCGAGTAAAGGCTTTCGCAGGCGATCAGCTTCGGCCGGTCCGGCCCCGCGGCGCGCAGCAGCTCTTCAAGATGCGCGACGTCGTTGTGGCGGAAAATCTGGCGTTCACAGCCGGAGTGGCGGACGCCCTCGATCATCGAATTGTGGTTCAGCGCATCCGACAGGATCAGGCAGTTCGGAATCAGTTTGGCGAGCGTCGCGATACCAGTCTGGTTCGAGACGTAGCCGGATGTGAACAGCAGCGCAGCCTGCTTGCCGTGCAGGTCGGCCAGTTCCGCCTCGAGCTGCACCAGCGGATGATGCGTGCCCGCGATGTTGCGGGTGCCCCCGGCGCCGGTGCCGACGCGGGTTGCGGTTTCGACCATGGCGCCGACCACTTTCGGATGCTGGCCCATGCCGAGATAGTCGTTGGAGCACCAGATCACGACGTTGCGCGCACCCCTGGGCGAGTGCCATAGCGCGTGCGGGAAACGGCCGGCGATCCGCTCCAGGTCGGCAAACACGCGATAACGCCGCTCGTCATGCAGACGTCCGAGGGCGGTGGTGAAGAAATCGTTATATTCCATCGCAAAAACCTGATCGGGAATGGAGCCAGGCCGGTTCGGTTCCGTTCTAGAGCGTTTCCAGCTTTGCTGTCGAGCCGAAATCGGGTGTCAGGCGGCTACCCAGCAGGAAGCAGCATTGCCGGAAACGCCGATCATGGGTTGATCCGGATCAATATGTTGCAGATGCGGCGGCGCGATGGCGGCCGCTCACGTGGTCTTGAAGCGCAGCACGCCGTCGATCTCGGCCGCGGTCAGGCGTCCCTCGACCAGCATGTAGTTGACGTGGGCGATCAGTTCGCCGGCGGCAAAGCCCATCTGATGCGGGTCCAGCACATGCTTGTGGAACACCACGGGCACCAGCTCGGCGGAGGTTTGCGGGATGTCCCGGCAGGCCTCGGCGATCAGCCGGCAGCGATCCTCATGGTGGTCGGCGAGCTGCTTGATGCGTGTCTTCAGGCCGTAGAACGGTACGCCGTGACCGGGCAGGACCAGCACGTCGTAAGGCAATGTGGTGGTGAGGCTCGCCAGCGATGCCAGATATTCGCCGAGCGAATTCTGGTCGGGCTCGACCGCCCAGACGCTGACATTGGGCGAAATCCGGCTCAGAACCTGATCGGCCGACAGGAACAGCTTGTCGGCGGCGCAATACAGCATCACCTGGTCGAGCGCGTGGCCGCCGCCCGTGATCACCTTGAAGCGGCGTGAGCCGATCGAAACTTCGTCGCCATGCGAAATGCGGCGATAGGACGGCGGCAGGACCGACACCCGCTTCAGGTAATCCTGGCCGCGGCCGAGCAGCTTGTCGGTCAGCGTCTCGTCCATGCCGTGGCGGCGAAAGAACAGGCGCTGGGCATTGAGGCGCTCCTCGGTGCCGCGGTTCTGATGATAGACAGACTGCAGGTATTCGACCTGCGACATGTGCAGCGGACAGTTGAAACGCTCGACGATCCAGCCCGCGAGCCCGACGTGATCGGGATGCGAGTGGGTCACGATCAGGCGGCTGATGTTCACGCCCTGGAGCGGGCCTTCCAGCAGCGCGGTCCAGGCCGCGATCGATTCCTCGTTGCCGAAACCGGAATCGATCGCCGTCCAGCCATCACCGTCGGCCAGCAGATAGATGTTCACATGGTTCAGGCGGAACGGCAGGTTCAGCCGCAGCCACAACACGCCGGGCATCACCTCGACGGCCTGGTCGGGGCCGGGGTGGGCGTCCCAGGGGTAGCGCAGCGCCTCTGCGGAGGAGTGAACCGTCTCTGTCTTCGAATGCATACGCATCGACTTAGCCGCACCTGCGGCGCGGCGCCAGCCGAAAAACCAGACCGGGTGCGGCCATCCGGGGCGCGCGGGGCCGATTCCCGCCAAGCTCCGGGGATAGGTTCCGGCAAAGTCCAACTCGGCGCTTCGCCGTTGCGCGGGATCGCGGCTCAGGCCGCACGGATGCCGGACAGGAAGGCGTCGATTTCCGTGCGCAGGCCCTCGGCCTCGCGGCGCAGCGCAGCCGACGCATTCAGCACCTCGGCGGCCGTGGCGCCCGCCTGGGCGGAGGCGCTGGAGACGCCGGAGATATTGCTGGAGACCTCTCCGGTGCCGCCGGCCGCATGCTGGATATTGCGGGCGATCTCCCGCGTCGCCGCGCCCTGCTTCTCGACCGCGGTCGCGATTGCCGTGGTCACGTCGTTGATCTCGGCGATGGTCTGGCCGATGTTGCGAATCGCGGCGACCGCCGACGTCGTCACCGCCTGCATGCTGGCGATCTGGCCGCGGATCTCCTCGGTGGCCTTCGCGGTCTGGCTGGCCAGGCCCTTCACCTCTGAGGCGACCACCGCGAAGCCGCGGCCGGCCTCGCCGGCGCGCGCCGCCTCGATGGTGGCGTTGAGCGCGAGCAGATTGGTCTGCGAGGCGATCACCTGGATCAGATCGACCACGACGGAGATACGGCTGGCGTTGTCGGCGAGCCCCTGCATGGTGGCATCGGTCGCGCCGGCCTCATCGACCGCCTTTTTGGCGATCTCGGCCGACGTCACCACCTGACGGCCGATCTCGGCGATTGATGACGACAGTTCCTCGGTGCCGACAGACACCGTGTGCACATTGGTCGAGGTCTGCTCGGCGGCGGTGGCGACCGCGCCCACCAGCGCGTTGGAGCGGTCGGCGGTCGCCGACATGCTTTGCGCCGTAGTCTGCATGGAATCGGCGGAGCGCTGCAGGGTGTCGAGCGCGCCGCGCACGGTGGCCTCGAAGGCTGCGATCTGCGCCTCCATGCGCAAGGTGCGTTCGGCCTTGGCGGCGCGATCCTGGTCCTGATCGGCGGCGAGCGACCGTGCCCGGATCATGCTCTCGCGGAACACCTGAAGTGTGCTGGCCATCGCGGCGATCTCGTCGCTCTCGCTGGGATGATAGATTTCGCTCTCCAGATCGCCCTCGGACAGAAACTGCATCGAGCGCTGCAGGCCGCGGATCCGGCGCAGGATGTTGGCGCCGACATAGCGCCAGACGAACAGCGCCGAGCCGACCAGGGTCGCTGCTCCCAGCGCCAGCATGACCGTGGTGGCGAATGAAATCTCCTGGCGCGCCACGAAGGTCGCGCTGTCGGTTTCCTTCTGCACGCCGACGACGAGCTGCTGCACGCTGATATCGAGCCCGACGATGAGCTTGCGGGTCTCCTCGAGCACGGTCTGGCCGTGGTCATTGGCGTCGAGCTCCTTCTGGCGAAGCCTGAAGACGCTCGACTCGCCTTCGCCGAAGGCCAGCAGCTTCAGCGTGCTATCTTTCAGCGCGTCGATCCTGCGATTTTTCGGCAGCAGCGCGAGGCTGGCCTCGACGCGCTCTTGCGCCGCCTTGAAGTGCTTCTCGATCTCATCCAGCGTGTCACTGCCATTGGCCGCCAGCGCGGCCGCCAAGTCGGACGCCGCGAGATTGCCGCCGGCGCTGACATTGCCGAGTTGGTTGACCATCCGCGCCGCTTCATTGGCAGCATCGGCCGAGGCCTCGGTCGCTGTGAGGAGGGTGTTGAGCCGTGTCTGCGCGTCCATCATGGCGGGGCTGGCCGCGGCGACAAAGGCTCCTTGCGCGCCGCGCAACGCGTCATATTGCCTGTCATGCAGCGCTGCGGCCGCGAGCCGGTCATGCGACGCCACGACCAGACGTTGGGTCGCGCCATTGATGTTCTTGATGGTTTCGCCGAGCGCGGAAAGCACCGCTTGGTCGGCGCCGAGCTCGATGATCTCGCCGAGCTTCTCCTGCACATCATCCTGGATCTGCTTCATCTTCTTGACGCGCCCGGCCAGGGCCTGCTCGCTTTGCGAGATGAGCAGCGCGGGGCCTTGGGCCGCAAGCGCGGCACTCTGCGCCGACAACTCTAGGCTCGCGGTGACGCGGGGAAAGTCGCGGCCGCTGAGATCGAGCATGACCTCGCTGAGATGCCGCAGCACCAGGCCGGCACCGCCGGAGATGACGATGGCCATGCCGGCGATCACGGCAAACGCGGCGAACAGGCTGCCCCCGACGCCCCAGCGCGGGCGCAAAAAGCCAAGGAACTTATGGACGCCCAGCCCGACCGCCATTCTCTACTCCCGCGTGCAATCCGTAAAATTACGGCCGGGAGTATCCGGGTGTCCGGTTAACAAAATCGGGAGACTTGTGGCGATCTACCGAGTTTTTGTGCATCGAAGACAAAAAGGGCCGGCAGATCGCCGGCCCTTCGGGATTCGTTAACCTGCCGTGCGCGGCTGCGCTCAGTAGCGCGAGCCCACCGGGCCGCCCCAGTTGAAGCGGTAGTTCACGCCGGCCGTCACCGTGTGATCGTCGGTGGTGAAGCTGCCGAGCGGAACGAGCGCGGCGGGCGCGGTGAAACTGGCATTGCCGAAATTATAGTACTGGTATTCGACCTTGGCCGACCAGCTCGGGGCGAACATGTATTCGACGCCTGCGCCGACGGTATAGCCATTGCGATGGTCGCCGCTGGTCGCGAATGCGACCGGAACGCCGCCCAGCGTGACTGATTCATTGTTGTCGGAATAGGCGTAGCCGCCCTTCACATAGAGCAGTCCGGGGCCCCAGGTGTAGCCGAAGCGGCCGGTCACCGAGCCGAGCCCGCGTTGGTTGTTGGTGTAGCCAAATCCGCCCGGGAACACCGCGCCGACATTGCCGTTCAGCCAGCTGTATCGGGCTTCGGCGCCGACCACCCAGTTCGGCGCGAATTGGTAGTCCGCGCCGGCCTGCAGGCCGCCGAGGAAACGGCCATTGCCGTTGTTGCCGGTGGCAAGGCCATTGAAATTGCTGTCGCTGGTGAACGCGCCGCCGACGTGTCCGCCGATATAGAAACCGGTCCAATTGTAGATCGGCGCATAGACGGGGGGAGCCTTGTAGTAAGGCGCGCGGGTGCCCAGATCGGCCGCGAGGGCCGGCGCGGCGCCGAGAATGACGAGCGCTGCGGTAGCAAACAGAAATTTTTTCATCGGTGTAACTCCAACACATGACCTAAAGCGACGCCACGTGTGAGGCGTCCTGCACGGACATGGAGATAGATCGCTTTTGAATAAAATGCTGTCACTGGAGGGGCACAGCGGATTGCAATCCAACCCGTTGGCAAGCAAACGTTTTCTTGTGCTTAACAAAGCCCTTATCAGGCGTGAAGACGAGCTTAACGCGCAAGTCCCCGCGTGCCGCTTTGAGACAGTTGCGTCAAGACGAGGTCAACGCCTCGTGCAATCGTGCGACCGCCTCGGCAAGCTGGTTGCGGTGGGTGATGTCGTCTTTCGGAATGCCGCCGACACTTGCGGCAAGCTCGCGCAGGATGCCGGCGAGCAGGCCGAAGCTCACATGCATGTGCACGGATTTGCGGACGTCCTCGTCGCCCGGCCGTTCGAGCACGAGCGTGAGACCGGCCGGATCGAGATGCGCCTCGAAGCGCGAGCTGTGTTCGAACGTGCCGACGTAGAACTTGTCCGGATATTCGAGCGCGATCTCTGCCTTGTCGGGAACCGGTTTTGACATCGTGGGCCTCGCCAATCATCGACTCATGATGGCAGGCGAAGCGGACCTGGGCTTTGCGATAGGTCAGAAGGGCCGTCTCCGCATTTTTACGGCTCCGGAAATTAACCGGGTTAAAGAGGCAAATCAGCAAGATTCGAACCGGCTGTTTCGCGCGCCGTTTGGCCGCGCAGGCTGCGATCGCGGTCGCGATCGGCTTTTCCGTATCACGTGAGCTGACATGAAAATTCGAATTTCGATCTCCGCTGCGATCGCCGGTTTTGGCCTGATCCTGGCCGTGGGCTTCGCGTCCGTGGCCCTGACGGGAGCCTATGCGCTGAGGGAATTGAAGGTCGGCGGCCCGCTCTATCAGAGCATCAAGCTCGGCAACGACCTGGTCGCCGACATCCTGCCGCCGCCAGCCTACGTGATCGAGGCCTATCTCGAGACCACGCTGGCGCTGCGCGAGCCGAAACAAATCGAGCTGCATGAAAAGAAGCTGGCCCAGCTCAAGAAGGACTACGAGGACCGCAAGACGTTCTGGAGCGCTTCCGACCTGCAACCGGCCCTGAAGACGTTGCTGGTCGACAAATCCGACGCCGAGGTGCGGAAGTTCGGGCAGATCGTCGAAACCGATCTCCTGCCGGCCCTGCACAACGGTGACACCGGGAAGGCCGAAGCGGCCTATTCGCGCTTGACGGAGGTCTATTCCGCCCATCGTGCGGTGATCGACAGCCTTGTCGACAGCGCCAACAAGGTGAATTCGGACATGGAAGCGACCGCCGCCGCGCGCGACGGCAGTCTTTCCTTCGTGGTGTGGACCGTGTCGGGCCTGGTGCTCGCGGTCGTGATCCTCGGCGTTCTCGGCTTCGCTTTCGGCGTGATTCGTCCCCTGGTGCGGATCACCGAGGCGATGCGGCAGATCTCCAAGGGGAAACTGACGACCGCGATTCCGTTTGCCGAGCGGCGCGACGAAATCGGCTCGATGGCCGCGGCGCTGGCGGTGTTCAAGGACAACGCGCTCGAGAACGCGAGTTTGCACGAACGGCAGCAGAAGGATTGGGCCAAGGGCGAGGACCTGCGCAGGAAAGCCGCGCTGCAGATGGCCGATACCGTCGAGCGTGAAACCGGGGCATCGGTTGAAGCCGTGTCCGAGGCCTCGCGCGACGTCCAGACCGCGGCGGAGGGCCTGTCCGGGCTCGCCCGCGACCTTTCGGCCGAGGCAACAGCGGTTGCCGCAGCCTCCGAACAGTCTCTGGCGAATACCGAAACCGTGTCGGCGGCGGCTGAGGAAATGACTTCCTCGATTCGCGAAATCGCAGCCCAGGTGGCACGCGCCGGCGCGATCACCAAGACCGCGGTTTCGGGTCGCGAGAAGGCACAGGAAACCATCCAGTCGCTGGCCGGCGCCGTGACCCGGATCGCTGAAGTCTCCAGTCTGATCGGAGGCATTGCAGAGCAGACCAACCTGCTCGCGCTGAACGCCACGATTGAAGCCGCGCGCGCCGGTGACGCCGGCCGCGGCTTCGCTGTGGTGGCCGCCGAGGTGAAATCGCTATCCGACCAGACCGCCAAATCGACCGACGAGATTTCCCGGCTGATTGCCGAGGTGCAATCCGCCACCACGGCCACCGTGGAAGCGGTCGAAAGCATCGGCAGCAAGATATCCGAGATCGATGAGGTTGCGGCCTCCGTTGCCGCGGCGATGGAAGAGCAGCATACCGCAACCGCCGAAATCAGCCGCTCGGTCGCGGCATCGGCCGCCGCGGCGCAACAGGTCTCCGCCAAGATCGGCGATGTCAGCCGCGACGCCAATTCGGTCGACGGCCGCGCCAGCGAGGTGCGCCGCGCCATCGCCAACGTGTCGTCCAACCTGGCGTCGTTGCAGTCGGTTCTGGTCAAGGTGGTCCGCACCTCGACCGAGGAGGCCAACCGGCGTCGCTGGCAGCGTTTTCATTCCAGCCTGCCGATCCAGGTCACCTGCCGCGGCGGCGCCCGGCCGAACGCGCAGCTTGCCGATATTTCCGAAGGCGGCGCCTGGATCAAGCGCGTGACCGATCTCGAGATCGGGGAGTCCGGCAGCCTCAAGATTCAGGGCTGCGAAGCCAATCTCCGCTTCTCGGTGCGCAGCGGCGAGGACGACGCGCTGCATGTCGAGTTCGAACCCGACCGCGAATGGGAAGCCTATCGCAAGTGGTTCGCCATCAACATCGACAAGAAGGCGGCGTAGCGCGCGGGCCGGAAAAATCGCGGGATGCGACCTGGTCGATGTGCGCTTCGCCCCTGGATGTCAGGGATTCGAGATCGGACGGCTGTAGTAGCGTGAGTATGTCTCGCCACCCGGGTCCCAGGATGGCGCGGGCTGGAAACCCAGCCGCTCGTAGAGACGATGCGAAGCCGTCAAGGAGCTGTTGCTGGACAGGCGGATGCGAACATATCCCGCCATGCCGGCAAAGCTGATCAACTCGTCTGCGATGGCCCGCCCGATCCCGTGACCGCGATGGGCCGGGGCGACGAACATGCGGACCATCTCGCATTCGCGATCGTCGAGGCGCTTGATCGCACCGGTGCCCACGATCTCGCTTTCGGTGCGCGCGCACAGGAACAGTGCCCGATCGCCGTATGCGGTGTCCGCACTGTCGACGTCGGATAGGCGCGCGGAGATGAAATCCCGGACGAACGGATCCGGGTGATGCTGAAAATGCTCATGCCAGACGGACTCGATCAGTCGCCGCACGGCCGGCGCGTCGCCGGCCTGGAACGGCAGGATCGTCCAAGCCGTCATGGGCATCGAGACCCTCGACGGGTATCTTGGTCGCGAACGCCGAAATATTGCGGGGAGGCAGATGCGTGGGCGGTTTCACCCTGGTCCGGCGCCAGGTCGGCGCGCTGCAGGCGGACCTCGACGCGGACCTGTTCTATCGAGTGGACGATCGGCGGACTGAATTTCGCGACAGCAACCGTAACGCCGTCGATCGCAGCGAAGCGCCGAAGCAGGCCCGTCGCGATCATCTCGGCCAGGGCTTCAAGAGTCTGGAATCGGCCTGACCCCGCAATCTGCAAGGCTTCATCGATCACGGCGTCATATCTGACGGAGCAGTCCAGATTATCGCCGAGGTGGGTCCGGACCTCGCGCAGCGTTGCCGAAATGTCGAAATTGAATTTCTGGCCGAGCGTTCGCTCTTCCTCGAAGAGCCCGTGATAGCCGTAGGTCTGAAGTCCGGCGATAGCGATCGACGTAAGCATGGGCAGCTCCCAACAGAAGCGGTTTGATCGGGGAATGTGCCCAGGCGAACGGCAGGTTGTTCCCGCGCTTCCCGATGGTGCTCCATCCAAGGTCGCCAGTCGCGCGAGAGACGCAACGTTAGCGGCTTTTGGCGAGGCCGACAACGGGCTTCGCCGGCCGGTCGCGATGTCCGGGAGTGTTTGCAGCGAGGCCGAAACTCGCGTTCCGGCCGCGCCGCAAAATTCCCGCGCCGCTCAGTGCGCGGCGAGCGTCACGAGATCGTCGATCCGGATCGGAAAACGGCGGACGCGGATGCCGGTGGCGTGCCAGACCGCGTTGGCGACGGCGCCGGCCGAACCGGTGATGCCGATTTCGCCGACGCCCTTGATGCCGAGCACGTTCACATGAGGGTCGACCTCGTCGACCATGATCGCCTCCATGTGTGGCACGTCGGCATTCACCGGGACATGGTATTCGCCGAGGTTGGCGTTCATGATCCGCCCGGAGCGGTGATCGGTGATCGCCTGCTCATGCAACGTGAACGAGACGCCCCAGATCATGCCGCCCAGGATCTGGCTCTGCACCATGCGCGGATTGATCACGCGTCCGGCGGCGAAGGCGCCGACCATGCGGGTGACGCGGATCTGGCCCAAATCAGGATCGACCTTGACCTCGGCAAACACCGCGCCATGCGCATGCATGGCGTAGTTCGACTGTGCCGCGGGGTCCATGGCGCCATTGCCGCGGGCTTCGATCTCGGCACGACCTGCGCGGCTGAGGATATCGCCATAGCTTTCGCCTCGGCTTTCGTCGTCGCGGCGGAACAGTCGACCGTCGCGCGCCACCACGCCGGCATTGCCGGCGCCGAACAGCGGCGAACGGCGGTCGGAGGTGGCAAGCTCGGCGAGTTTTGCGATCACCGCGGCGCCGGCATTGTGG
>NZ_JBAURI010000716.1:0-3021 GCF_049581145.1 Bradyrhizobium sp. | reverse complement strand
GTCCAGCAGCACCACGTCGGGCATCTGCTGCTCGCAGGCGGTGACGGCTCGCTGACCGTCGTCGGCCTCGTCGACGGAAAATCCCATGGCTTCGACGAAGCGGCGCGCAACCGAACGCACGACGCGCGAATCGTCGACAATCAGACACCTTCTCATTTTCGGCTCCAGCCAGGCTCGAAGTAAGGTTCAGGTATGGGGATTTCAGGCGGCGATGACACGGTCTCGTCCTGTCTTCTTGGCCTCATAAAGGGCGGCATCGGCGCGCTGGATCAATTGCGCCAGCGGTTCACCGGGATCGTAGCAGGCCGCGCCGATCGAGACGGTCACGGCGCACAGCATGTCGTCGGCATCGCGTGGGACGTAGGGTTTGCGCGACAGCGCCGTCCTGATGTTCTCGCCGACTCGCACGGCGGCGTCGATCGGGGTGCCGGGCAGGATGATGGCGAACTCCTCGCCGCCATAGCGCGCCACGCAATCCTGGCCCTTGACGCTCTGCGCCAGCGTGGTCGCCACCAGCTTGATGACGACGTCGCCGGTGGCATGGCCCCAGGTGTCGTTGACCTTCTTGAAATGGTCGATGTCGATCAGCAGCAGCGACAGGTCGTCGCCGGAGTTCATGGCGTCGCCGCTGATGGTCTGCAGCGCCATGTCGAAGTAGCGCCGGTTCGCGATTCCGGTCAAACCATCCGTGGTCGCTTCGCGCCGCAGATCCTCGAGCGAGCGCTCCAGCGCATCGATCTTGTCGGAGGATTGCTTGAGATCGAGCCCGAGCCGCTCGCTGCGGCCGACGATCCGGCTGGTCTCCTCGACCAGGGAATCGATCATGTCGGCCAGCGAATGCACGTTGGCCAGGAACTGCCCCGAGATATCCTCGATGGCCGCGCCGATGACGTCGGCATCATTCTGGGCCTTGTCCACGAGGTCGAGCACCGTCTTCAACGTATCCCTGGCGCGGATCGACTTTTCGCACAGCGCGCGTTCGGCGACGGCCGGCCGGAAGAACTTGCCATGCAGCTTGTCGAGCGCCTGATCGTCGATCGGGCAGTGGTTCGACAACAGGACGTCGATCGTCCGGGTGAGATCGGAATTCTGCCCGGAATGATAGGCGTACCAGACCGAAAAGTTGGACGGCGTCGGCAGCACGCCATGCGTTTGCATGGAGGCCATCGCCGCTTCGGCTTGGCTGCCGACTTGCCCAGAACCGTTCAAATCCGTCATCCATCCGACCCAAACAGAAATGTGACGGCCGATTGATAGCAGGCAAAACATCGCAAGCGGAGTTGGAACCGCGGATCGGTGCGTCTTCCGGTGGATCGTTCTGTCGTGACGATTACCCCACTGTTAAGCGAGACATTCAAGCTCGCTTAGAGTCCGACGCATGGTCGAAAGTCCATGATTCCGCCACATGCAGGTCCGATTTCGATCGCCGCCGCCACGAATGATCGGGACAAAAGCGCTCGAATTTAAATTCGAAATCGCGATTGTTTGTCGCTTGATGTCGCGACGATCTCTGGCTCGCCTTGGGGCATGCAACCGAGGGCTGTGGATTGCGACGAGATATGCACGCGACAGGATTTGTCGGAGCGATTTTGTTGCGATGGCTTTGCCCACCCGACATCATGACTTCCATCGTCATCGAAGCATTGGTGCGCATGGTCCGCTAACGTCCTCGCCGGATCAGCTTTCCGAAGGTGCCCCCATGAAGAGAGAAATCGTGCGCGTCGAACCGATCTCGGGCTATCTCGAGCGTTGGAAGGCCCCGGCCTCGCCGGTGACGCGCGCCGGCAACATGATCTTCGTCTCCGGCCTGCCGCCGTTCGATCCCGTGACCGGCGAATTTGCTTCTGTTCCGGTCGAGCGGCAGACCGAACTGGTGATGGAGCAGATGAAGCTGTGCCTGGAAGCCGCGGGCGCCTCGCTCGACAACGTCATGAAGTGCAACATCTTCTGCACCTCGGCCAAACATTTCCCGGCTGTGAACGCGGTCTATGCGCGTTATTTCCCGATCGATCCGCCGGCGCGCATCTTCGTCTGCATCCCGGAATGGACCGGCCCGTTCGACATCGAGGTCGATTGCATCGCGATGCTGTGAGGGCAGGCGGTCCCGCGTCCTCGCTCCAGGTGCGTTGGACGATCAACCGGCCGCTGCGCGCGGCGAGCACGATCCGCGCTTCGGCGCCCGGATGAAGTCGAGGCGATCTGGTTCGATGCCGTTGCTGAAGATCGCGCCCTATTCGGGCACCGGCGGCGTGGCGCGTCGGACGCGCATGCGCGAGCGATGACGTGGCAGGTTGGCAGCACCGTCGGCAGCCGCGCCGCCGGCCTTGCGCGCGGACCTGAATACCATGATGCCGAGACAAAGCTCGCGCGTGGTGCGCGCAGTACAAGGTTTCCGACACATAGATGCTGACGTTCATCATGTCTTCTCGCGATTGCGGACAAACCCTCGCCGCAATGCGCCGTATCGTTACGCATGATCGACAGCGCTTTCGAAACGGGTGCCATGCACTGCTTCATGTTGCCGCGACATTTGCTCCCCGGCCCTCTGCGGGCCTCGACAGATGCAACGGCTGCGCGGTGATGCGGAATCCTTCAACACGCGAAGCGGCGGGTCACATGGGGGATGACGATGGGACTTTTGCCTGAGCGACGGCGCGACCTTGAAGGTGCGGGCGAAGCGCCCGAATCCGGCAATGCAGCGGAGCGAATTGCCAGCCTGCTCTGGCGCGCCGAAGCGGAGCGCAAGGCGGGCGATCCCTTTGCCTGGCTCGGCGCGCAGGAGGTGCCCGAGCCTCCGCCGGCCTACCGCAAGCCCGCCGGCGTCGCGGGCCTGCTTGCGCTCCTGGTGCTGGTGGCCTCGGGATCCTTCTATGTCGGCATGACGTTCGTGCCACGCTGGGCCGGCGTCAAGAACGACATCCATGCGGAGTTGCCGGCGCCCGACGTGGCGCAGCCTGCCGCGCAGCCGCTCCCGTCGCCGGTCGCGGCTCCATCCTTCGCTGCGAACGCACCGGCGGCCGC
>NZ_JBAURI010000715.1:0-4107 GCF_049581145.1 Bradyrhizobium sp. | reverse complement strand
GACGCGTTCCGGCATAAGGATGCGCGCCATTTCAACGGACAATCGCTGAATCACTCCGTCGATCGTTGATGTGCAAAGTTCAGTTCAGCGGATCGGGATCGCCCTGCTGCGCCTGTTGCAGCTCATTCAGGAACTGCGCGTCGACTACAGGGTTGACGAAGCAGACGGCATCGGCCCAGCGGCTTTCCACCAGCTCCATTGCAAAGGGAAGGCTTTGCTGCCCACTGGCGACAAAGATGCCGGGATATGCGCCGCGCAGGGCTTTTGCCGGTAGCGCCAGGTTCAGGACACGAGCGCTCAAGTGCTCGGTCAGTTCGAGGTGAATATAAGCGATCTCCTGATCGCGCAGGGAGCTCAGCACCTTGTCGTAGATTTGGCTGCGCTCCTGATCGAAGCCATGCGGAAAAGGAGATAGCCGAATGCCGACTCGATCTCGGCCGACAACCTGCGTCAGCGCGTCGACCAATTCCAAAGCGAAATTCAACCGCTGGGCGATCGGTCCACCGTAGCGGTCGGAGCGCGGATTCGTAGTACGCATCAGAAAGAGATCCGTGATGCTGCCGGATGAACCATCCAGCTCGACGCCGTCGAAGCCGCTCGATTTTGCCCGGTATGCGGCATCGACATAATCCGCGATGATCCTCTCGATGTCGCGCTGGGAAAGGGCAAGGATGCCGTCAGGCTGATCAGGGACTTGCAATGTAAGGTCGCCGCGCAGCCGCGCCAGTGGGGATTGACGCGACGTTTTTGCCTGATGCATCAGGTTGCGCCAGATCGACTCCATCCTGTCAAACTCATCGAGCGGCAGCGTTTGTGCAGGCCAGATGAGCGCGCCGGGGTCGTGAAGGACAAGGCCGCCGGAAAGCAGCGGACCTGAGCATGGCATCGATTGATTTGCCGCTGCGTCGAGCGGGTCGGCGGCCAGCGGCCATTCCTGTACAAGGCGGTGTTCGAGGTCGAAAGCGCCGATATTGATCGGTGTGAACAGCTTGCTTTTCATTCGGAAGCCGAGCCTTCCCGCTCGGACGTCAATTGCCGCAATCGCGCGCTGCGCGCTCTCATCGAAGCTTTTGTCGACAAAGCTGTCCCCTTTTCTTTGTCACTCTCAGACTTGGTGCGCGACGAGAAGCTGGAACTCCTTTCAGCGGTTAAGTCGTTACAGTTGACGAATCCCGATACTCTCTTGGTCTCTTCAGCAGCGCGCAGTTCGGCTTCGCACTTCGGCGCTTCCCTGGAGGTCACGGCCTGGACGTCGCGGCGAGCTGCTTATGCTGCCCACATAGGCTCGCGTGGTGTCCAGCAGACGAAACATCGGACCCTTGTTCGACATCTCGACCGTAAGAAGCGACTTGTCGTAAAGACCATAGAAGGCCTCCGGCGGCCGCTCGCAGGCCTCGTTGACGCAGCTTGCGATGGCTCGTTCTGCCGTGAACGAACCACTGAGGGTCGCAAGGTGGGACAACATGACCTGCTCGTCATCCGAAAGAAGTCCGTAACTCCAATCGAAAGCCGCCGACAGCGTGCGATGCCGGGGTAACGCAGTCCGGCGGCCGCGGGTAAGGATCGCAAAGCAGTTGTTGAGATAGCTGGCGATCTTGCCAAGTCCGAGGTCCACAACCCGTGCGGCCGCAAATTCGAGTGCGAGGGGGATTCCATCCAACCGCCGGCATATCTCGGCGATTGCTGGTAGATCCTGTCTGGACGGTTCGAAGCGCATCGAAGATTGCACACGGTCCACGAAGAGGGCGATTGCCGAGAAACTCGCGATGTCCTGCTCTGTGATCGCCTCCTTCTCCGCAGGAAAGGTGAGCGACGGCAGCCGATGAGTCCATTCGCCGGTCGCCCGCAGAGCTTCACGACTGGTCGTGATAAATCTAAGGCTGCTACACTTACTTAACAATACCTCTGAGAGCATTGCAACAGGTTCTACGATGTGCTCGCAGGTATCGAGGATCAGGAGAGCCTCGCGGAATTGAAGATATTCGCACAATGCCTCGAGGGCATGGCGGTGCGGCGCAAGCTGCAAGGCCTCGGCAATGACCTGGGCTGCCCCCTCGCCGTTGGTGACATGCGAGAGATCGACGGAGCCGATCATACCCTGGAAATTAGCCGCGTAGCGTTTTGCGGTTGCGATGGCGACCGTTGTCTTGCCGATGCCGCCGGGCCCGGTAATCGTCACAAGGCGATGCTTGTCGAGAGCGGCCTCGATGATCTGGATCGCATCGTCGCGACCGATTGTCGGGTTGGGCAGGATCGGCAGTACGCGATGCCTCTGGGGCTTCGGCTCTTCCAACTCCATCCTGCCGGGATGATGCCGCACGGGCAGGACGAAGCAATATCCGCGAAGCGGTATCGTATCGATGGCGCGCTTCGCCCGATCGCATTGGGACAGAACCTTGCGGACAAGTCCCATCTGCACGCGGATATTTGCTTCTTCGACGGTGATGTTGGGCCAGACGACCCGCATCATGTCGCCCAGGCTCACGACCTCTCCTGCCCGCTCCACCAGCAGAAGCAGCAGGTCGAGCGCCCGTCCGCCGATCTCGGCGCGCTCGGAGCCGAACAGCAGGGTGCGCCGTTTGGGATACAGCCGAAAACTCGCAAACTCGTACCACTCTTCCGACGTCGGCTCGGTCCCGAACAGGTCAGAAAGAATGTCACACTGTTGCGGCGCCAAGCGTGAGCGGTCCGGTACCGCGCTTACCAATAGCTGTTCGCTCAATACGGTCATCGACCACCTCACGCAATCTAAGCATTCCATATCGCGCAGTAAGGTCAGTCATTCACCCGAGCGGAATGCGCCAAGGCAAGATACCCAGACGCCCTCGTCAACGCCGCTGAAAAACTCTGAAATGTCGCAAAAAATGCAACGGATCGCGACTCATTCTTTTGGCAAACTGTTGAAATAATTGATAAATCCGAAACCAGGCACCGAGAGCAAAATTGCCGATCTTGGAATTGGCCGCGAACTTCTGGGCAACAGGTGAACCCGCGTCCGGCAGAACGCGTTGGCCGACAAAAACACCGTTTGGGATTATCCATCTCCGGAGAAGAATGTATCGCGGCCGCGATTTCCGCAAAAAGGCTTCGCCAGTTGGTCGGACCTATAGATTTCTGCGCCGCCAGGTAGGATTTCGCGAGCCCAGGCCATTTGTCGTCGTCAAACCGTTTTTCGGATCCGGCGCCCACCCGAACTGCGCCACCGATCAACGCTGGCCGGCCACTACCTTGCTTCGCAGCAAGCCTTCCGACACAATCGTCATAACCCAAGAGCGTGGCCGTCAGCAAAGCGATCATGCGTCAGGAGCAACGCGCGTCTATGAAAGCTCGATTTTGCTATTTAGCCGCATGCGTCGTGATCGCGCTATCGGCGACCTCGGCCGCCGCGCAGAAGAAATTCGACACTGGCGCCACCGATACGGAGATCAAGATCGGCCAGTCTATCCCATTCTCCGGCCCCGCATCTGCCTACGCGACCGTCGGCAAGGTCGAGGCCGCCTACTTTCGGATGATCAACGACCAAGGTGGCATCGACGGCCGAAAGATCAACTTCATTCAATACGACAATGGCTATAACCCGGCGAAGGCGGTCGAGCAGGTTCGCAAGCTGGTTGAAAGTGACGAGGTATTGTTCACATTTCAGATTTTGGGCACGTCCGAAAACGCCGCGGTACAAAAGTATCTTAATAGCAAGAATATACCCCAGCTTTATGCGGCGGTGGGCGCATCGAGATTTACCGACCCTAAGAATTTTCCGTGGACGATCGCCTTTAGTCCAAACTATTTCGTCGAGGGTCGCATCTACGGAAAATATATCCTGAAGAAATATCCGAACGCGAAGATTGGCGTCCTTTATCAAAACGACGATTTCGGTAAAGACTATCTGAACGGCATCAAGGCCGGACTTGGCGATAAGGCCGCCACAATGCTGGTTGCAGAAGCTTCCTACGACACCACCGATCCGACGGTGGACTCGCAGATCGTTGCGATTAAGAATGCTGGCGTCGACCTATTCTTTAGCGCAACGACCCCAAAATTCGCCGCTCAAGCGATCAAGAAAAACTACGAGCTTGGTTGGCACCCCGTTCACATCATGAATATCAACAC
>NZ_JBAURI010000714.1:0-2281 GCF_049581145.1 Bradyrhizobium sp. | reverse complement strand
GCCTGGGCGCGCTCGTCCTGCCAGAATTGTCGCGCCGCGATCCGGTCGAAGCCGGCCGCGGCACCGAGCCGCGGGTCGCGCGCGACGGTCACCTGGTCGACATCGGTCACGATCGAGCAACTGACGGCGGCGTCGAGCTGGCTCGGATCGCCGCTGAACACGGCGCCAGCGGGATCGAAACTGCCGGTGCCGATCTGGCGCCGCGAATGGAGGTCCGTGCGATACGCGGTCGAGCTGTCCTTGCGCGTAATGCGGAACATATAGAGCTTGCCTGCGAAGGCATCGAAGCTCGCGAGTTCGGGCGACACGGTCAGATCGGATTCCCAGATGCCTTCATCGCACCGCCGCAGCGGAATGACCGGCGCGCCGGCGTCGATGCCGCCACCGGAATCGTCGATGTAGCCGCTGTCACCCAAGGCGAACACGATTTCGACCTGGCGCGCATTCGGCGCCCAGACCGAAAACCTGAGTGCGGGCGGCCCGCCTGCAACCGGATAGATCTTCTGCGCACCCAGCCGGCTGCAATGCGTGAGATAGTAGACCTCCTCCTGCGCGGCGCCCGCGCCAAGCGTGAAGGCGCGCGTCCGGTCGCTTGAATTGGCGTCCGCCACCTCGGTCGCGATGCCCCAGATGTTCTGGCCGGACGGGCCGTCGAGCTCGACGCCCCAGCGAAACAACTGGCCCTGCTGCGAGGAGTCGAATTGAATTGACGCGGTGAAGGAAGGACAGCCGGTCAGGTCCGTCTCGCGAACCATCGGCGTGGTCGTCCAGTTGTTGGCGTGGCGCCCCAGCGCATCCCAGGAACCGACCAGCCGCACATTGCTGAATGCGTCCTGCGCGATGCCCGCGACATATCTGAAGCGAACCGAGATCCCGGGCATCAATGCTCTCCCCGCGCGAGTCCAAATTGTTCGTACAAGCGCTGTAGTGCAGGTCGCAGCCTTCCCGAAATATGACAAGCTGGCCAACTTGCGCCGCGCTCGCAACGGGCTGCCGGATTTCGGGCAGATCAAAGCTCATCATCGCCGAGGCCAAGTTGCAAGCCGCCAATCGGGGCGTTCGCACGGCCTCACCATGTCATTGCGAGCGCAAGCGAAGCGATCCATCGCGCCGCAAAGCAGGCATGTTGCTTTGTCGCAAGGGCTCCTCGCAATGACGGTGGATACGACTTCGCGCTCTCGCCGCGCGGGCGCGCGAGTTCTACTCTTCATCGTCGGCCCTCGAAAGACAGAGGGCGCAGGGAAGGCCGGGTGCCCGTTGCACCCTTGGCCGCCTGTGCAGAAAGAAAGCACAGGCGTTAGCAACCAGGGGTACACCGGATCATCCGGCCTTCCCTGCGCAATGGTTTCACGGCTTATACGCGCTCTCCTCGGTGACCACGCTTGTTTGCCACCGTCGCCTGCGAGACGCGTGAGCGTCTTCGCGAGCTTGACGCCTGTGCCTTGGAGCCTCGGGACGACACGACTTCGCCGCCACGACAATGTCGCTCGTCTTCGACACTGCCGCATCCATCACGCAATCGATCCTCTAAAGCCCGCCCATCTTGCACACGAGCTTCCATTCCTCCGCGGTGACCGGCTGCACCGACAGCCGCGAATATTTCACCAGCGCCATCTCGGCGAGTTTTTTCTCCGCCTTGACCGCGGCCATCGTCACCGGGATCGGCAACGGCTTCTCCGCCCTGATGTCGACGCAGACGAACTTGCCGGTCTTGTCGGTCGGGTCGGGATAGGCCTCGCGGATCACTTCGGCGATGCCGACGATCTCCTTGCCCTCGTTGGAATGGTAGAAGAAGGCGCAGTCGCCCTGCTTCATGTGGACGAGATTTTGTCGCGCGGTGAAATTGCGCACGCCGGTCCAGGCCTCGCCCTTGTCGCCCTTGGCGACCTGCTGATCCCACGACCAGGCCGAGGGTTCCGACTTCACCAGCCAGTAATGCATCACGGCCACCACTTATGCGTCATGGCCGAGCTTGTCCCGGCCATCCACGTCTTCCTGCCCCAACTAACAAGACGCGGCTGCGTCATCGTCAAGTCGAAAAAGTCATTTTCACCCTTTTGCGCGGCCGCGCGCTCACCCCTCCGCCTTGAACGGGCGCGTCAGCAGGCCTTCGATCGCGGCATCGATGGTCAGCGCGCCGGACAGCACGGCGGCGACCGCGGTCGACACCGGCATCTCGACATGTTGCGACGCCGCCAGCTCGACCAGCACCGGCGCGGTGGACTGGCCTTCGGCCAGTCTGCCGAGCGGTGGCGGCTCGCCGCGGCCGAGCGCTGCGCCC
>NZ_JBAURI010000713.1:0-6233 GCF_049581145.1 Bradyrhizobium sp. | reverse complement strand
GAGCTGCATCCATGGCTCGGCGAGGATAAGTTAGTACCCAATCCCACCAACACGATCCGCACGCCGGTCGAGCACCTTCATCTCGCGACCGTGGTCAAGGTGTCGCAAGCGGTTTCAAGTGAAATAGTCCCTGAAAAGTTGGTCGACACGCTCTTGCGCACTGCGCTTGAGCAGGCAGGAGCCGAGCGAGGTCTGCTGATTCTATCGTATGATGGGGAGCCGCGGGTTGCGGCGGAAGCCACGACCAATGCGGAAAAGATCAGTGTTGAACGGCGTAATGATGCCGTGGATAAGGATCTGCTGCCGGAAACCATCCTTCAATATGTCTTGCGCACTCGTGAAAGCGTCATCGTCGATGATGTCGCAACTGAGTCGACGTTTGCCGCCGATCCCTATATCCAGAAGCGACATTCACGATCAATCCTGTGCCTGCCATTGTTCAATCAAGCCAAACTGATCGGCGTTCTCTTTCTTGAAAATCGCCTGGCTGCCGGTGTCTTTGCACCAGCGCGGATCGCAGTACTGAAACTGTTGGCGTCACAGGCGGCAATTTCCCTCGAGAACTCTCGGCTATATGGCGATCTCCAGGAGCAGGAAGCTAAGGTGAGGCGCCTAGTCGACGCCAATATCATCGGGATCGTCTTCTGGGACTTCGAGGGTCGCATCATCGAGGCCAACGATAAGTTTCTCAGCATGACAGGCTTCGACCGGGATGATTTTACCTCTGGCCGCGTGCTGTGGACCGATCTGGTACCGCCGGAAGGACTCAGCCAACTTAAGCGGGCATTGGAACGGCTAATGATCAAGGGAACGATGAAGCCTCGGGAGAGGGAGTATTTGCGCAAGGATGGCAGCCGCGTGCCGGCGCTGATGGGCGCGGCGCTCCTAGAACGTGAGGGTCAGGGCGTCACGTTCTGTCTTGACCTGACCGAACGGAAAGCGACCGAGGAGGCGTTACGCGAGTTGCAGTCGGACTTTGCTCATATGAACCGCGTGAGCACCATGGGAGAACTCGCAGCCTCTCTATCTCACGAAATGCTGCATCCAATCGCGACGGCCCGAAACAACGCCCGCGCCGCGATACGCTTTCTCGATATGAAGCCGCCCGACCTGAATGAGGTGAGGGAAGCACTTGATTGTATCGTCAGGGACATGGACCGAGGCAAGGATATTGTCGTGCGCATGCGTGATCAGATCAAGAAAGCGCCGCCGCGAAAGGAACACTTTGGCGTCAACGATGCAGTCGACGAAGTGATCGTTTTGCTGCGAAGCGCAATCGCCAAGAACAAAATAGCGATCCGCACCGATCTGATGGAAGGTTTAAGTCCCATTCGCGGCGATCGTGTTCAAATACAGCAAGTCTTGGTAAATCTAGTGCTGAACGCGGTCGAAGCAATGAGTGCTGTCGACGACGGGCTGCGAGAACTGACAATACGAACGACGCGACCCGAGACGGATTGCATTGTACTCGCTGTGCAAGATTCGGGACCCGGCATCGATGGGGATATCGAACGGGTTTTCGAACCCTTCTTCAGCACAAAGTCGAGCGGAATCGGCATGGGCCTGTCGATTTGCCAGTCCATTATAAGAGCTCATGGCGGCCGGTTATGGGTAACGCCGAACGAGCCCAGAGGGGCCATATTTCAATTCAGCCTGCCGCTGCAACAGCGGTCATGAACTGGATTTCGGAACATGGGCGAAGGCGTGACAGGGCGCCGGTTGCGGAGACACGAGTACTTACAGGATAGCGGGATCGTGAAGAAGTGTCGCTTGCCCGACATGTCAAGTTGCATCGCACGAAACGGTCATCCGGCCGCCCGCCCGCTACTTTGCATGGGGTTGTTTTCGATATTTTGGATGGCGGGACGGTGATGTGGCCGGCGTGGGTTGCCCCGAGCGAACCGAGCGGGGGCGTGTCTTGATTCACTCTGCCGGTGCGACGAGGCTTATGAATTCTTTTTCGAGGCATGTATCTGAAGCGCGGAACGCAGGCAGTCTTCGAGCTTCTGGTCGTCGACGGGCTTGCCGAGATAGCAGAACACGCCCACCTTCAGGGCCTCGTCCTTGAACGCCTGGTCCGGATAGGCCGTCACGATGATGGTCGGAATCGCGCGCCCCATGCTGACCAGGCGCTTGTGCAGATCGATGCCGGTCATCCCGGGCATGTTGACGTCGGCGACCAGACAGACGGTTTCCGAACATAGAGGTGATGCCAGGAAGTCGGCGGCCGAGCCAAACGCTTCAACGTCGTAGCCGAGCGAGATGATGAGAATGCGCATGGAATCTCGAAATGGCTGATCATCATCGACGACAGATATCAACGTACGGTTCGCCATTCGAACTTCCAAGCACCTTTTCGCGGCCGATAACGGCGCTTAAGCCGTCTGTGCAACTTTTAGCGGGGAACCCGGACAAAGCAATGCTAATACGTCTAAGCTATGGTTTAGCCGGTCGGCTGACTGTTGGACGGCAGCCTGATTGAGCGTAGAGTGATGGTTCTGGCAGTTAAGCACGAGATCGCTCCGGAATATCGCGGATGGCTGACGCAAACCCCAGTGTCCTGGTCATCGATGACGATGCCGAATTCCGCGGCTCGGTCGCGCGGCTGTTGCGCACGGTCGGCTTGCAGGCGCGGGAGTTTTCGTCGGTGCCGGAGTTTCTCAAGGCCGACCCGCCGGAGGGCCCGGTTTGCCTCGTGCTCGATGTGAGGATGCCGGGGCGAAGCGGTCTCGAGCTTCAGCGCGATCTCGCCGCGGCCAATCGGCAGGTGCCCATCATCTTCATCACGGCGCACGCCGACGTTCCGATGACCGTGCAGGCGATGAAGGGCGGCGCGATCGAGTTCCTCACCAAGCCTTTCCGGGACCAGGATCTGCTGGACGCCGTCGAGGCGGGGCTCGCGCGCGACCGCGCTCGCCGCGAGAGCGACAAGGCGTCGGCGGCGATCAGGGGGCGCTTCGACACGCTCTCTTCGCGCGAACGCGAGATACTGGTTCGCGTCATGGCCGGCCGCCTCAACAAGCAGATTGCCGACGAGATCGGCATCACCGAATCCACGGTGAAGGTGCATCGGACCAACCTGATGCGAAAAATGCAGGCGCGCTCGCTTCCCGAGCTCAGCCGGATGGCCGAGGTTCTCAACATCAGGCCATGAAAGACGTGGGGCCGATTTCAGCGCGGATGCACGAAGCGCGGCACCCTTGGTGCAGTGCCTCTAAGCTATAGCTTAGTCCGGGCAACTACGGGCCAAGCTCGTACCACCCACCGCACAATCGACCGCGATCATCCGAAGTGTCACAGTTTGCGACAAGGACTGCAAACATTCCTCTGCCAAATGCACGAGGCCGGCGATGATCATTTCCAGGGAACGTCAAAATTCCGAATTCGAGTATTCTCCGCTGCCTGCGGTCACCGCTTTGGTCGCGCTGCGTCATAGTCCTGCGATGGCAGAAGCCGAATGGCTCGGAGTAACCGAGGAATATCACGCGTTCGCGAGTTTTCGGCTCTACCCCAGGCAAAGAGCATTGTTGCGCAACGACGAATTTGTCGAGATCGGCAGCCGAGCATTCGATGTGCTGCATCTGCTTGTCTCGCGGGCCGGAGAAACCGTCAGCACCCAGGAATTGATGCGCGTCGTATGGTCCAACCTGACCGTCGAAGAAGCGAATCTGCGCGTCCAGATCGGTATTGTCAGGAAAATCCTGTCGCAATGCGAGGCAGCCAGGCGCGCCATCGAAACCGTGCCGTTACGGGGATACAGGTTTATTCTTTCAGTCAGGCATAGTCCCAATGCGATCGTGACGGACGGTTTTGCGAATCGGCCAGAGGTTAGCCTACCGGCCTTGATGAACCCGGTCATTGGTCGCGACGAGGTCATTGTGGCCATCACGACTGCCCTCAAAGAGCGGTCGCTGATAACCATCACAGGGCCGGGAGGTATTGGCAAAACGACGGTCGCGATCGCGACAGCGAACCATTTTGCACGGGATTTTCAGGGCGCGATCGGTTTCGTCGACCTGTCATATCAATCGGACGTCGGCGGAGTGGTATCAGCCATTTCGGAAGCGCTTGCGCTGCGGGTGGAAAGCGATCCGGTCGACGGCCTCTGCGATCGTCTCTGTCAGCGCCGAACGTTGCTGATATTGGATACATGTGAGCATATCGTCGAACCCGTTGCCAGGCTGTCGGAGCAGCTTCTGGCCCGCTGCCAGGATCTTACGCTGCTGATGACCAGCCGCGAGGCGCTGAGAGCGGAGGGGGAGTGGGTACATCGTCTCCCATCTCTCACCTTTCCCGACGAGTGTGATGAAGTCGACGAGAGCAATTTTTTGCAATATTCGGCGATCGCGATGTTTGTTGACCGGGTCAGCCTGACTACCCGGTTCGAGCCGAACGAGCATGACTTTCCCTCGATGGGTGAGATTTGCCGCCGGCTTGACGGAATCCCGCTAGCGCTCGAGTTTGCGGCGGCGCGGGTAGTCGATCTCGGATTGGCTGAAATTGCCGCAAATCTCAATCAGCGGTTTGCGATCTTGACAAGAGGCCGTCGAACGGCCCTGCCGCGGCATCGAACGCTTTCGGCCGCTATCGAGTGGAGCTACGGCCTGTTGTCGCTCAACGAGCAGCACATGTTGCGCTACCTTGCAACTATCGGCGGCTCAATCAGTGCTGCCGATGCGGTCGCCTCCAGAAGCATCACCGGCTGCGAGCATCCGCTGAATTCGCTTGGCTCGCTTTACGAAAAGTCGATACTGACTGTCGAAACGTGGGGGAACGAACCTGTCTATCGGCTTCCGGATACGACCCGGGCGTATGTTGCTGGCCTGGTTTAGCCTTGTTAGTATAGCCGGGGCGCTTCGCAGTTAAAAGGGCGCATCGAGCCGTGCGATTGTACTGTTGTCTTGATATGAACGTGCTGCCGACTGCGGAGTCGCTGCTTCTGGCTGCTCACTAGAAGATTGGACCGCATGTCTGGCCGTGAAATCTCTTTTGGACCATTCCGGTTTGACCCGGCCGGTGGGCAGCTATGGCGTGGGCAGACTAAGATCCGAATCGGCTCGCGCGCGGCCGCAATCCTAGGCGCTTTGCTTGAGACCCCGGGGAAGCTCGTCTCGCGCTCGGAGCTCTACAAGCGCGCATGGCCCGACCGCACGATCGGTGAAGGCAATCTAAGCGTTCAAATTTACGGCCTGCGAAAAGCACTGACCGGACACGGAGACCTAATCTGCGCCGAGGCTTCCCTCGGGTACCGTTTTGTTGGCGACGTGAGGAGGGAGTCTCGACCGGATAACGAGCGTCGGCAGTGCCGGTATGGACGCTCTTACACTGACGATCGGCCGATCGGCCGCGATCTTGCCATCGAGGGCATCGCGAGGATTCTCGGCAACAATCGGCTCGTCACTATCCTTGGGCCGGGCGGCATCGGTAAGACCACTGTAGCTCTCGCCGTGGCAAATCATCTTCACGAAGCTTATTCGGGCGGGATTTGTTTTGTGGATCTCAGCGTTATCTCCGACGAAAACCGGGTTTATGCAGCGCTCACTGGGGCGCTCGATCTGCCAATCCAGATGGCGGCGAGCATCGAACAGGTCATGCTCGCGCTGCATGGCCGACGCCTGCTTCTCATCCTGGATTCATGCGAACATGTCATCGAAACTGTAGCGCTTCTGGTCGAACGCGTCCTTACCGAGGCGCGCGACATCTCGATCCTGGCTACGAGTCGCGAATCCCTGCGAGTAGGAAGTGAGGTCATATGGCGCCTCGATCCCTTGGAAATCCCACCGGCCTCCGTTCGAGCGACGCCTGTAAATATCCTGGAATATTCGTCGGTACGGATGTTTATCAGATACGCACGCTTGGACGACGATATCAGCGCGACGATGGCGGACACGATTGCGGAGATTTGCCGGCGATTGGATGGAATGCCGTTGGCGATCGAACTCGCGGCGTCAATGGTCGAGGTCCTCGGCATCGAAGAGGTGCGCCGTGGACTCGACGAACGGTTTTCCCTGCTAAGGATGGATCGGGAAACCGCAATTCCGCGTCAACGATCACTCGCTGCGACAATCGATTGGTCTTATGGGCTGCTACTGGAAAATGAGCGGACGGTACTTCGGCGCCTGTCTGTCTTCGTCAGATCATTCACACTGGAAGCAGCTATCGCGGTCGCAAGCGATGAGGTGGTAGATGCCATAACCGTACGCGAAGCTGTGGTCGCACTCGCGAATAAATCC
>NZ_JBAURI010000712.1:0-8627 GCF_049581145.1 Bradyrhizobium sp. | reverse complement strand
CCACCTGCGGCGCCGCCGATGACCGCGCCCCAAGCGTTCGCGCCGCAGGCGTTCGCCCCGCCACCGGCCGCTCAGGCGCCCGTGCGGCGCATGGATCCCGACGAAATCTCGATGCTGATGAAGCGAGCCAAGGACCTGCTCGCCTCGGGCGACATTCCGCCCGCGCGGCTGCTGCTGCGACGCGCAGCCGATGCGCAAGACCCCAACGCAGCGTTCATGCTGGCTCAGACCTATGATCCCCAAGTGTTGGGAACCCGGGACGTGCGCAACATCAACGCGGATCCCGCGGCGGCGCGCAACTGGTACCAGAAGGCGGCCCAGTTCGGCTCCGCGGACGCACAGCGGCGTCTCGGCCAAATGCAAAACTAGCTCCCAGGGGGACACATGCGACGTTTGATTGGACTGGCACTCGTTGCCATTGTGATGGCGTGCGGCCTCGCGGCCCGTGCCGAAGATACCGCCTACGATCCGGAGAAGATCAGCAACAGCCTCAAGGCGATCTTCCAGTTCGGTTCGGCCCAGACCAAGCAGGCCCTCAACGCCAACACGGTGACGCTGATCACCGGGACCATCGGCGGCACCTATGTGCAATTCGGCGCTGACCTGTCGTCCGTGCTCGACGACGGCAACAAGCTGCGAATCCTTCCGATCGTCGGCCGCGGTTCGGTGCAGAGCATCGCCGACATCCTGTTCCTGCAGGGTGTCGATATCGGTGTCGTGCGCGCCGATTCGCTCGACTATCTCGAGAAGAAGGGCATTGCCCATGACCTCAGGAAGCAGCTGGTCTATGTCACGAAGCTCTATAATGAAGAGATGCAGGTGATCGCCCCGGTCGGGATTCACAACCTGAAGGATCTCGACGGCAAGAGGGTGAGCGTCGATCTCCCCGATGGCAGCACGTTCGTGACCGCGCTGGCCGTGTTCGAGCGGCTCGGCCTGCAGGCGAACAATTTCGCCTATATCGAGCAGCGCATCGCGATGGAGAAACTGAGGAAAGGCGAACTCGACGCCGTGATCGTGGTCGGCGGCAAGCCGTACAAATCCGTCAGCAACTTCGTCAACGACGGAGGACGCTTCCATCTGGTGACGGTCGACTACGACAGGCCGCTGCAGGGCGACTATCTGCCCGCCACCTTGACGTCGAAGGATTATCCGAACCTGATCGCAGCAGGGGATACGGTCGATACCATCGCGGTGCCGGCCGTGCTTGCGGCCTATAACTGGGCGCCCAATTCCCCCCGCTATCGCAAGCTGGAATTGTTCGTGGACGCCTTCTTCACGAAATTCCCGGCGCTGCAGAACCCGCCGTTCCATCCGAAGTGGAAGGAGGTCTCGCTATCGGCGCCGCTACCGGGCTGGACGCGACTGCCGATCGCGCAGCAATGGCTGGACGCGCATGGCATCGGCAATGGCGCCCGCAGCCGGTTCGAGGAATTCCTGAAACAAAGCCCGGAGGCCAGGAACCTGCAGTCGGAAGGCGACCGCGAGGCCTTGTTCAAGCAATACCAGGCCTGGGAGGCACAGAACGCGAAGGCGCAGGTGGTCCGCCAGCGACAGCCGCAGCAAGAGCCGCAGCCGCAGGTCCAATAACAGAGGGGAACGACTTCAAGGCCGGCCGCTCGCGGCCGGGCTTGAAGTCAAATCGGGCACGAAGATTTCCTGATGCACTGATGCCCTTCAGCGAGAAGCGGCCCAGCGAGCTTGCGGCAACGCCGCCGCCCGCGACAAAATCCGAGGACAGCAGGATCTGCCGGCCGAGTGGCCGGCACATCGATTCGAGACGCGCGGTCAGGTTGACGGCCGGCCGATCACCGTGACGTCGAGCCGGCTGTCGCTGCCGATAGTGCCGCAGATCACGTTGCCAAGATGCAGCGCCAGGCCGTACTCGATGCGCGGCAGGCCGAGACAGCCGCGACGGTCGTTTTCGCCGGCCAGTGCCGCTCGGCGTGCCCCGCGGCGATCAGGGCTCTGGCACAGGTCTCTGGAGGATCGGCACCGATCGGAAAGATCGCCAGCATCGCATCGCCGATGAATTTCAGCACTTCGCCGCCATGCGCCGCGACGGCGTCGCACATCGGGCCGAAATAGCAGTTGAGCAGCTCGATCAGGTCCTGGTTCGGCAGTGCCTCGGACAGATTGGTGAAGCCGCGGATGTCGCAGAGCCAGATCACCGCCCGGATGATCTCGCCGCTGCCGCGCCGGATCTGGCCGTCGAGCACCCGTCCGCCGGATTGCGGTCCGACATAGGTATCGAGCAACGTCCGCGCGGTGCGGCGCAGCACCTGGATTTCGATATTGAACGGGACCGCCGGACAGCATCGCCTCGAACAACCCAATCTCGTCGCCGCTGAATCCGCCGCGGTGTGAGGTGGCGAGCGAGAGCGCCTTGTGGGCTGCCGTCGGCGAACGGCACGGCGTACACCACATAGTCGGTGAAGCCATCGCGGCGCAATTCCGCGCGAATTGCAAACTCGCCCTCGCGCGGCGGCGCGGTGAGATCGCAGCGCACCGGTCCGCCGCCCTGACAGGCGATCCAGATCGGGCTCGAGGAAGTTGCAGCCGTCAAGGCGGGGTCGCGGCGATAGGAACGCTCCGTCGCGGGCTTGCCGAGCTCCCAGAGCAGGCTGAAGGAAAACATCCGCGGATGCAGGATCGGGACGCCGGTGGTGATGCGCGATACATCGACGCTGGCGGCGCGCAGCTCGCAGGCAAGAGCCTCGAGAAATGCGATCGGGTCGACCAGCTTGCGCGCCTCGGTCATCAGCCAGCGGAGCAGGACATGCGCCTCCTGCTGCATCTGAACCTCGACCTGGCGATTGGACACGACGGCGGTCACGCCTCGTTGTCGATTCCCCGGGTCAGCACGGCGCGCGCGGCCGCGCGATGATCCTCGGTGATGTGGTTCGCGACCAGCCGGATCGCGGTCGCCAGCACTGCGGCATCATCGGTGAAGCCGAGCACCGGCAGCATGTCGGGGATGAAGTCGAACGGCAGGATGAAATAGGCGATGGCGCCGAGCAGCGCAGCCTGGACGTGGCGCGGCGTCTCCTTGTCGAAGGCGCAGTAATAGGCGGCGAGCAGATCCTCGACGAAGGGCAGCCTTGCCGCGACCCGCTTCAGCTTGGTCCAGAACCGTTTGCGCACGCTGTCGCGGTCCTGCGCCAGCCGATCGGCCGGCTCAAATCCCACGCTGTAATCGGCTGCCATCGCCGGGCTCCTTCGAAACCAAGAACTCCAGGGGTTTCTCAACAAGTTGTGAGGCGAAAGTGGTGACTTGGCTCCGTGACCGCAAGACCGCGGTCAGCGGATCAGGCGCCGAGTTGCGCGGCGAAGGCGTTCATCGCCTTGGCAAGATCGATATCGCGCGCGGTCACGCCGCCGGCGTCATGGGTCGCCAGCACGACCTCCACCGTCTTGTAGACGTTGCGCCATTCGGGGTGGTGGTCGTTCTTCTCCGCGAGCAGCGCCACGCGCGTCATGAAGCCGAACGCCTGGTTGAAATCCTTGAAGGTGAAGATCCTGGTGATCGCCTCCCGTCCCGGGACATCCGCCCAGCCCGGCAGCGCCTTTAGCGCCGATTGCCGCGCTTCCGCCGATAGCCGTTCCGTCATTTGGCCTCCGTCGTTCGATGGAACTTTGCCCTGACGTTGAACCTACCGTAACCTTGGGCGTACCCCAACCTTGAATGCAGCCTTCGCGTCCCGGACCAAGGGCCATGGCAAGGACGGATCGCAGCCATGGAATCGGCGGCAAGGCAGGTAACCATGACGCAGATGTAACCCTCGGTGCGGCCAGAGGAATGCTAGAATACTGATCCAATTCGACCGGCGAGATGCAATTGGACCTCAAACGGCTGTTTGCCAGATCGATGACCCGGGATCTTGCCGCTGGCCCGCCAGCCGCAGCACCGCTACCATCGCGGGCAGCGATGCGTCGCAGGACAATTCTCATCACGATCGCCGCCGTGCTCGCCATCGTCGGCGCGATTGCGGGCGGCTATTATTTCGCGATGCGTCCGGTGACGTTGAAGCTGGCAGTCGGACCGGCCAACAGTGACGATGCCAGGCTGGTCCAGGCGCTGACGCAAGCCTTCAACAAGACGCGCGGCTATGTCCGGCTGAGGCCGGTGCAGACCGAGGGCTCTGTCGCGAGCGCGGAGGCACTGGCGCAAGGCAAGGTCGACCTTGCCATCATCCGCGGCGACCTAGAGGTGCCGAAAAACGCGCAAGCGGTCGCGACGCTGCGCAAGAACGTCGTGGTGCTGTGGGCGCCCCCGGCCAAGGGCCAAGGGAAGCGCCAAGGGAAGCGCAAGGGCAGGAAAGCCGGCACCAGGATCACCAAGATCGCGCAGCTTGCGGGGCACCGGATCGGCGTCATCGGCCGCACGCCGGCCAACGTCAATCTGCTGAAGATGATCCTGCAGCAATACGGCGTCGATCCGATCAAGGTCGACATCGTTCAGTTTCCCGCGGCCGAGGCCATTGAGGCCGTCAAGAGCCAGAAGGCGGATGTCTATCTCGCGGCCGGTCCCGACAACAGCAAGATCATCACGGAGGCGATCGCGGCATCGACACGGGATGGCGGTACGGCGACCTTCCTCGCCATCGATTCGGCGGAAGCGATCGCGCACAACCACCCGGTCTACGAGGCCGCCGACATTCCCGCCGGCAGCTTCGGTGGCTCGCCCGTCCGCCCGGACGACGAGGTGAAGACGATCAGCTTCAACCACCACATCGTCGCGCGCAAAGGCCTGTCGGACACCACTGTCGCCGCCTTTACCCGGCAGCTGTTCGCAATCCGCCAGCAACTGATGGCGGAATTTCCGCTGGCTGCGAAGATCGAGACGCCGGATACCGACAAGGATGCCGTACTTCCCGTGCATCCTGGTGCCGCGGCATTCGTCGACGGCGACGAGAAGACCTTCCTGGATCGCTACAGCGATTACATCTGGTGGGCCCTGATGGCGTTATCGGCGACCGGCTCACTCGGCGCCTGGTTTGCCGGCTATCTCAAGAAGGATCAACGCGAGACCAACACCTCGCTGCGCGAGCGGCTATTGGACATGATCCCGGCCGCGCGGCGCTGCGATTCCGCCGAAGAGCTCGACCGCATGCAGGACGAAGCCGACACGATCCTGCGCGATACGCTCGTATGCTATGATCACGGCGCAATGGAGGAAGGCGCGCTTTCCGCCTTCAATATCGCACTCGCGCAGCTTCACACCGCGGTCGCCGACCGCAGGGCGCTGCTCGCGACCACGCCGCAGAACCCGCAGCGGGCCGGCGCGGCCTTCCGCGCCACCGGCACCTGAGCACTGGCGGCTTTCCGCTTCGCAGGGCGGTGAAACGTAGACGTCAAGGCAGTATATCAAACTCTGGCGCCGCGGCTCAGCACCACATACAGCGCGTCGGTCGGACACGGCTTTGGCAGCCGCGGGCGGTCGGCGAATGCCGGCGGCACGCGGTCGGCGCCGTAACCGGTCACGAACACGAACGGAATTTTCAAGGCGTTGAGCCGCTCGGCAATCGCATAGCTCTTTTCCCGGACCAGACCGACGTCAAGCAGCGCAAAATCCGGCGCGCGAGCGGCTATCATGTCGAGCGCCATGGCGACATTTCCGGCGGTCCGAACCCCCTGCACGCCGAAGCCGAGGATCGTGTCCTCGAAATCGAGCGCAATGATCGGATCGTCCTCGACGATCAGCACGTCGTTCGGCAGGCCGGCGGGCGGGGCGGATTCCATGATCACACAGGTTCAGGGGCGACACTCTGGTCAGGACGCCCCGCTGCCGACGCCCAAGAAGCATCACTGGGTTCCCGGAACGAAACCACCACATCGAAGTTCATCTGTCGGTGCACTTGTGCACACAACGCAGGAGCCAGTTCGATTATTGTGGCCTGAACGACAGAGTGGGGTTTTCGAATGCTGATGCGACGCCAGGAAGCGGCCGAGGTGACGGACCGGCCGTACAATAACCTGCTGCGGCGGCTGAGCGCGGCCGATTACGCGCTGCTCGCCCCCTACCTTGCTCCGGAGGACGGCGCCGCCGGCGACCTGCTCTATAATCCCGGCGATGGGGTCGAGACCGTGCACTTTCCCTGTGGTCCATCGCTGGCCTCGTTCCTGGTCCCCAACGAAGATGGCCGCGACCTCGAGACCATCCTGGTCGGCCGTGAGGGCGCGGTCGGCGGTATCGTCAGCGAAGGGTTTCTGCCGGCCTACACCCGCATCACCGTCAAATTCGGCGGTCCCTTTGTTCGCCTGCCGGTCAGCAGACTGGATGCGGCGAAGACGCAATCGAAGACCTTGCGCAATATCTTCGCCCGCTACGCCGACTGCATGCTGGCGCAGATCTTTCAGTCCACCGCCTGCAACGCCATCCATTCCATCGAACAGCGCACCGCGAAATGGATCGTCTCGGCCATGGAGCGAACCGATGGCGACGCTGCCGTGCCGCTGACCCACGAGCAGTTGGCGACCCTGCTCGGGGTCGGCCGCAGCTACACCAGCCGCGTCATGCAGACCTTCAAGGCGGAAGGCATTCTGGAGACCCGGCGCGGCTCGATCCTGGTGCGCAACCCCGACGCCCTGCAGCAAAGGTCCTGCCTCTGCAACGAGTCGGTCAAGAGCCATTTCGAGGAAGTGCTGCGCGGCGTCTATCCGACCGAAGAACAGGGTTCCGTCTAGCGAGAAAACCGCGCTACAACTTCGTCATGAACGGGGCTGCAGTTCACGCGATCTACGATGTCACAGCGGGTGTCGCGGCATGGTGGCTGTCGCTTATTTGCCGCTGCAACTTCAATCGCAATCGTTCAAGCTCCCCTGTGTCGCTGATATCCGGCGCCGGGGCTTGGCGTCTATCTGTTCGTTCCCGGGCATCGCCAGATCGGTCGAAGCTGCTGCCAGCCGGCGCCATCTTCGCAATCGAGCTCCGCAAATGTGGGTTCGGCTGGGGACGACCGGTGCAGCGGTTCGGGCCCCGGCCGCTGAATCGGCGGACCTGGCCCCCAAGGGATGACAAGACGATGACAAGGGCAAACCAACCGTAAGGCTCCGGTCGGCCCGAAATCGCTCCACCAGGTCGTAAACAAGTCATTGTTTTTTGACCTTTCCTGCATATATTGCAGCGCAACGCGTCAGGTGTGCCCGGTCCCTTTGGCCGGGCTTCCTTTTTGGACCCAAAGGTCCGCAGAATTTCAGGTTTTCGAGTGCGATCCGGAAAGATGGGATCCCGGTTTTCCGGTGAGATCGCGCTCCCACCATGCACGACCCAGAAGAAGAGCCATGAACCTTCGCAACGTCGCCATCATCGCCCACGTCGACCACGGCAAGACCACGCTGGTCGATCGCCTGCTGCAGCAATCCGGTACCTTTCGCGAGAACCAGAAAGTGGCCGAGCGCGCGATGGATTCCAATGACCTGGAGCGCGAGCGCGGCATCACGATTTTGGCGAAAGCAGCCTCCGTGCAGTGGAAGGATACCCGCATCAACATCGTCGATACGCCCGGCCACGCTGATTTCGGCGGCGAGGTCGAGCGCATCCTCAACATGGTCGACGGTGCGCTGGTGCTGGTCGACGCCGCCGAGGGCCCGCTGCCGCAGACCAAGTTCGTCGTCTCCAAGGCACTCAAGGTCGGCCTGAAGCCGATCGTCGTCATCAACAAGGTCGACCGGCCCGACGCGCGGCCGACCGAAGTCATCAACGAGGTGTTCGACCTGTTCGCCGCGCTCGATGCCAGCGAGGAACAGCTCGATTTCCCGATTCTGTACGGTTCGGCCAAGCAGGGCTGGATGGCGGACAGCCCGGAAGGTCCGAAGGACAAGGGCATGGAGCCGCTGTTCGACCTGATCCTGCGCCATGTCGCGCCGCCCAAGGTCGAAGAGGGCCCATTCCGGATGATCGGCACCATCCTGGAGGCCAATCCCTATCTCGGCCGCATCATCACCGGCCGGATCAGTTCGGGTTCAATCAAGCCGAACCAGGCGGTCAAGGTGCTCGGCGCCGACGGCAAGCTGATCGAGCAGGGCCGGCTGACAAAAATCCTGGCGTTCCGCGGCATCGAGCGCACGCCGCTGGAAGAAGCCGAGGCCGGCGACATCATCGCCATTGCGGGCCTGACCAAGGGCACGGTGGCCGACACCTTCTGCGATCCCTCGGTCGACACGCCGCTGCCGGCGCAGCCGATCGACCCGCCGACGGTGTCGATGTCGTTCATCGTCAACAACTCGCCGCTGGCCGGCACCGAAGGCGACAAGGTCACGAGCCGCATGATCCGCGACCGCCTGTTGCGCGAGGCCGAGGGCAATGTCGCGCTGCGGGTGACCGAAGCCTCCGACAAGGACTCCATGGAAGTCTCGGGCCGCGGCGAATTGCAACTCGCGATCCTGATCGAGACCATGCGCCGCGAGGGCTTTGAGCTGTCGGTGTCACGGCCGCGCGTCGTGCTGAAAAAAGACGAGGCCACCGGACAGCCGCTGGAGCCGATCGAGGAAGTGGTGATCGACGTCGACGAAGAGCATTCCGGCGTCGTGGTGCAGAAGATGAGCGAGCGCAAGGCCGAGATGATCGAGATGCGCCCCTCCGGCGGCAACCGCCTGCGGCTGGTGTTCTACGCGCCGACCCGCGG
>NZ_JBAURI010000711.1:0-6166 GCF_049581145.1 Bradyrhizobium sp. | reverse complement strand
ATCGGCAGCCATGCCGTCGGCGTCGTGCTCGGCGTCGGCTTATCAGCCCCGCCTGGCGTCGCGGTCGGCTGGCTCACGCCTGCCGGAGGCTTGAGGGATGCCTCTGCCTTCGTGAAAGCGGTGTCGTCGGTCTTGGCCTTGGCCATTGATGCCTTCGCTTCGTCGACGTACTTTTTTGCTTGATCCGTTTGACCATCAAAAATGGCAAGACGCGCCAAACGCACATCCTGGAACGCTTTCCGTCCGTCGGTGGACAGCTTGCCGAGCTCTCTGCCGGCATCCTGGGCGCCAGCCGTTGGTTGCGACGCACCTGCTGCTGCGCTGCCGTTTGGTTCTGCGGCCAGGGCAGCACAAGATCCCAATATGGCGGTCGTCGCGAGGGCAACGGCAAGTGACTTCATCCTGAACATATCAATTCTCCTGTTTGTCGTGGGCTGGATGCTGCGCACTCAACGAATTGATGACCGCGGCGACCATGCAGACAAGCCGGCGAGACAGGAATAGTTCACCAGCCCGGGGGGATTTGTCCTCCAACTACAGGCTCGGAAACTACCTAATCCGATATGACTACTCCGACAGGACGCGGTGTCCCCGGGTATTTTCCGAACCTATCCTTTCGGCCGGCTTCCTCTGTAAAATTGCGCGACAACCAAAGGTAACGGCATCCACCTGCGCGGGCGCCTATTTACGAGATCGGCGACGCGACCTTGTTGCTGATCATGGGGCTGCTTCGAAGCCGCAATGCGGAAATGACGGGCACCGTGCGCTGGTCATGCCCAATCCGCCGCCGCAGCGACTTCGCACGCTGCGACTGCGCACTCGGCAAGATGCCTTCTTTCGGCTCGGGTGCGGACCAGCCGATAGGTAGTTTCCGAGCCTACCCGCGAACCGTCGTTCATGCGTAGTGTTGCACGCGAGCCAACGAACCGGTCGCCAACCGTGATCGACCCCGCATCGAAGCAAGCGCTTCAGCGGCACCGGTGACGTCGTCCTCGTTTCTACCGCATTGAAAGGCGCAGCGTCATGTTGTTCTCGGATTCCTATCTTCTGTATCTCACCCCCGCTCTCCTGCTCGCTGCCTTCATCCTGATCGGAGCGAGCGTACGGATTCTGCGCGAATACGAGCGGGCCGTCGTCTTCACGCTGGGCCGGTTTCAGCGAGTGAAAGGCCCGGGCCTCGTGCTCTTGATTCCATTCTTTCAGGAAATGGTGAGAGTTGATCTGCGCATTCAAGTCATCGAAATACCGACGCAGGACGTGATTTCCCGCGACAATGTTTCGATGAAAGTCGACGCGGTGCTCTACTTCAATGTGGTCAACCCGGAGCGGGCCATCATTCAGGTTCAGCGCTACCTTCCCGCCACCAATATGCTCGCCCAGACCACGCTGCGCGCGGTGCTGGGACAGCATGAGCTCGATGAGATGCTGTCCGAGCGCAAGAAGCTCAGCACCGACGTGCAAAGCATTATCGATAGCCAGACCGAGGCTTGGGGAATCAAGGTCAGCAATGTCGAGATTCGAACCGTCGAACTCACGGACAACATGGTACGCGCGATCGCCAAGCAGGCGGAAGCGGAGCGCGACCGCCGCGCCAAGATCATTCATGCGGAGGCTGAGTTCCAGGCCTCGCAAACCCTGGTCAACGCCGCCAAGATACTGACGAGCATCCCTGCCGCCATGCAGCTGCGTTACCTGCAAACGCTGACCGAGATCGGCGCCGAGCAAAATTCCACCGTCGTCTTTCCGATGCCTATCGACATCATCAAGCCGTTCCTCGAGCTGATGGAGAGACCCGGCAAGGCCTCCGGTGCCAACGGGGCGACGCTGGCTCCGCTTGGAGAGGTTGCACCGGGGCACCTGATGGAAACCCACACATAGCAAATCCGGCCGTGCTCGACCCGGAAACCCCGGCATCCGTTCCGGGGCCCTGCTTCCGCAACGGCAAGGATGTGCAGGTCGGTTCCCGCACATGGCTTTCGCGATCCAAATCTAGACGATCGCGTTCGTTGACGCGGCTGACTCCGGCTTAGCATGGCCTTCGAGGTCTCTACCCGGTCGCGGCGAATTTTCGAAAAAAATTGACTGCCTGAGGCATCGAACTCCACATCGAGTGAAAATTAACTTGATCTCCGGCTATCGGGCTGCTGGAACGTTTTCGAGCGGCGGCGAGTTTGTGCCGGCTGGGAGCTGACAACCAACGAGGATTCCATGGCCAGAGACGAACACAACAAGGCTGCCGAACACCACGAAAACGCTGCCAAGGCACATCGTTCCGCCGCGGAACATCACGGCAAGGGCGATCATGCAAAGGCCAAGGAGCATGCCGGCAGCGCCAAGCAGCACTCGCAGACCGCAAACCAGCATAGCGATCAGGCTCACGCGAAGAGTCAGCAGCAGAAATAACGAGACACGAAAGGCCCGGGTCATCCCCGGGCCTTTCGGTTTCCGCATCGGCCTCGCCAGTTTAAAAGTCGTTCGGCGTTCGCGGCGACATGCTGCCGATACCCATCGACGACGCTATCAGCAGAAGCGGCCGCCATCGGATTGACGCTCGATTCGAACGCCGCGTCGACCTCCTCAGTGATCATCAGACGCGTTTCGCTCATGGCGTCGGTGCCGCCGCGTGTCAGCATTCAGGATGTGAAGTCCGATCACGTTGCCAGATTCCAAACCTGGCAGCTGGAATGGCGGGACAGGATCGTCGGACAAGACGAGGGGAAAAGACAGTTTGTTTTTTCTTGAGTGAGCAATATTGACCAGCGAGCCCGGCGCTCAAGGGAACATGCTGTTTGAGATCGGGCCTCTGCTCTTGTCACTGACCAACGCTGTGTTGAACGAAACGCGCGAACGAGCCGAGCCAGGATAGTGCCGGACGATCCGCGCTTGACATCAAAATGTTCGAATGTGCCGCTCGTCACAGGTTCGCGGCACGATCGCTGAAGCTGATCCAATGCAATCGGACGCGGCTCTCTGGACCGCCAGCCACGAGCTGAAGTCAAGACGAATGAGCGCCCCTGAAAGGAGCACGCCATGGAAGAGTACATCCGCAGCGAGAACCTCAAAATCTTCAGACGGCGGCTTGAACTGGTCAAGGACGCGGCCCAACGGCAATTGCTCTTGAGGCTGCTGGCCGAGGAAGAGACGAAAGCCCCTGTTGTCACGAGAAAGGCAGGCGCGGCCGCCGAAGTGCCTGCAGCACGCGATCTATGAGGTGACACGAACTTCCACCGACATCCCAGCGAAGGCACCGGTGTTGCCGACGAAGCTGCCGGCCACCGGAATCGTCTGTCGGATGTCGCGCGCGACCGCGACCGGGATCAGATTGAAGCCGCCAAGGCTGCGATTGGTCGGGTCGAAAGTGATCCAGCCCGCGCCCGGCACGAAGACCTCCGCCCACGCATGAGTTGATCCTGCGCCGCTCGATCCGACGCTCTGTTGTTCCGGATTGTAGAGATAGCCGGAAACGATCCTGGCGCCGAAGCCGAGCACGCGGGCCGCTTCGGTGAACAACAGCGCGAAATCCCTGCAGGAACCCCAGCCGCGGTCGAGTGTTTCCACCGGCGTCTGGGTCCCCTCGTCGTCTCGGCTCTGATAGCGGATGGTTTCGGAAACGCCGACGCTCAGATCCCTGAGCAGCGAGAGCGTATCAGTCCGAGTTCCGCGAACAAACATTTGCGCCCAGTTTCGCAGGGCCCCCGCTGTGTCAGCGAACTGCGGAACGGCCAAGGCGCCGAGATCGATCCATTCATCCTCGGAATAGCGGAACGGATAGGACATCGCCGAAACGGCGATGTCGAATACGGGCCATGCGACCGCGTCGAGCTGAAGTTCTGCGACGCTGGAGATCACCAGGTGAGAGGCCGTCAGCTGAAACGTCGCCATCGTGACCGCGTTGCCAAACACGTCGTATGCCCAGGTCAGGACCGCTTCCGGCGTTACCGTGATTTGGCTCGAAATCAGCCGAAGCTCGCGGCCTTCACGCGGACGGAGCATCAGGCGGTGCGGCAACAGGCTCACGCTGTCGTTGAACCGGTAAGTCGTGGTATGAAGAATTTTGAGCGTGACCAACAAAAACTCCAATCGGCAACGGCGTCCGATCCCATCGCGCAGCGCTCGTGGAACTCCCGATCGACCAGCGCGAGGCCTTCACATCAAGACAGGGTCAGATGAGGCAAATCGACCGTGCTGTCTATCCGACATTGTCTGATATTTGAAACGCCAACAGCCGCCGCCGATTGTGGTCCAACGGCAGCTACAGGGCGGGATTCACCGGCGGCTGGATTGGTGCCACGTCACCGACGGAGCTCACGTCCCCCTGTTGGGTGGCCGGCGGCTGATGTTGGCTCGCAATCAGAAATTGCGACCCCAACACGAACGACATCAACACCAGGTAGACCCACCAGGGCCGCGCGTTGAGACCAAGACGATCCGGCATCCTGCTTGCGATAGCACCATCCACTCGCCTCTGCGGCAGCAGTGCAACCAAACGCGTCGCAGCCGCCGTTGCTTCGGGCCGCGCCCAGACCTTGCTGGGTAACGCTTCGATGATCATGGCCAATCTTTCAATCGCGCCCGTCGGCGGCAGCTCCGCGAGTTTCGTCGCCTCCTGCCAGGGATCCAAGTCGGACCGCGCCAGTCCGGAGAGCACGCTTACCTGCATGCCATTGCGGTCAGCGCCGATCGGGGCGAAGAGAAAAGTGTCAAATTCCGGCCTCATCAGAGATCCTGGTGCGGCGCGCGATTTCATAGCCACGATGATTATCTCCGTTCCGATCGACAACGCTCATGCTTCACGATCGGCCAAAATCGACTCTAGCGGATGACCGAACGAACTATCAGGATCGGAAACTACCTAAACCGGGCCGCGGTAGTCCTGACGACGCCAGCGCCAGATCAAGCGCTGATTTTCCTTTAGGTTCCACGGACGGACACCTTTTTCGAGAGAACCTCAACCGGGTCTCTAGGTAATTTCCGAGCCTGTCGAAATTTTCTGGTCCATGCTTCATCGGTCTGCGGTGGTCAAAATTGCTCAGACTTGTCCCGGCGTGCGGCCGAGCATAGGATTGATGAAATGCGTTTGAACGCGACGACCGCTGGTCGACCTGCGCCGGCAGGACAATCCCCTAGGATCAATTGCATGACCACTGAAATACGAGTCCCGAGAATCCTCGATGCTGGAGGCAGACTGTCGATCGGACGTTGGTTCAAGAGCACCGGTGATGCCGTGACCGTCGACGAACCATTGCTCGAGATCGACACCGACAGCATCACGCACGAGGTCGTCGCGCCAACCACCGGAGTGCTGTCGGAGATATTGTTGAGGGACGGCGCTTCCGTGGAGCCAGGCAGCTTGCTCGGAACAATCAGTCAGTTTTGAGCGGACTGGACGATTGCATCTGAACGGAGGCTCCAGCTTCTTGTTTGACGCGTTTTCTCCGAGCAAGCCGGAGCACACTTCGCTGGAAAACGCTGCTGTGCGGCCGTCGCATCTGCTCGATATCATTTTGCGATCGCCGGACGATTGGAGCACTCCTTGCTGACGCGACAGCCTGCCAAAGCGTGCAAGCTTGTGCCCGCATCTGCGGTGTTGCAACGGCTGCATGATGAGGTGCCGACGGATCGCTTCACGCTGGGCTGGCTGATGCATAGGCTCGACAAACACTCCTTCGGAATCATCATGCTGCTGCTCAGCCTGGTCGCGGTCACACCGGGGCTCTCAATCGCTGCTGGCCTGATCCTGATGATTCCCGCGTTTCAGATGATGGCCGGCAAGCCTGCACCGGTCTTCCCGCACCGGATCGCCGCGCTTTCCCTGCCGACCAAACACCTCGCGGCCCTGGTTCAGCGATTCGTTCCGATGCTCCGCCATCTTGAAAAGATGGTTCATCCGCGCTGGCGCACCCCTGTCGACTTGACGAAGCGGCTGGTCGGCGCCGTCGTCTTGATCCTGAGCGCCACCTTGGTCTTCGTTCCGATACCGCTGAGCAACGTGGTGCCTGCGTCGGTCATCGCCGTGATCTCGCTCGCTTATCTGGAGGACGATGGGGCCCTGCTCGCGATCGGCTTGCTGGCTGCGGCGATCGTGCTGGCGATCGGAGCGGAAGTGGTCCGGGACATGCTGCTGGGCACCAAATGGATCATTGACCTCCGGCACTAACGCGGTGGA
>NZ_JBAURI010000710.1:0-7135 GCF_049581145.1 Bradyrhizobium sp. | reverse complement strand
GAGCAGGGCCAATGCCGAGCCGACCGGCCCCGAGGCCGCGCACATCAAGGCGCAGGACAGGGTCACGGCTTCCGGCAAGAAGCTTGCGGACCAGGAAAAGTTCAAGCGCGAGCAGCATCCTTTCGATGCCTATCAGCGGCTGAAGCAGCAGGCGCTCGACAATGCGCCGCCGTCACCGGCGGACAATTTCCGCTGGCGCTATTACGGCCTGTTCTATGTGGCGCCGGCGCAGGATTCCTACATGTGCCGGCTGCGGATCCCGAACGGCATCCTCAAGCACTGGCAGTTGGCCGGATTGGCCGATCTCGCGGAAAACCTATGCGGACCTTACTCCCACGTCACGACCCGGGCCAATCTGCAGCTCCGCGAGATCCCGCCCAGGCATGCGGTGGCGCTGATCGAGGGCATTCAGGACTTGGGCCTGTGCTCGCGTGGCTCGGGTGCCGACAACATCCGCAACGTCACGGGCACGCCGACCGCTGGCATCGATCCGCAGGAGCTGCTGGACACGCGGCCGTTTGCGCGGGAGTGGCACTACCACATCCTCAACGACCGCTCGCTCACGGGATTGCCGCGCAAGTTCAACGTCGCCTTCGACGGCGCCGGCAAGATCGCGGTGCTGGAAGACACCAACGACATCGCGTTTTCCGCCGTTGAGGTGAAGGACGGTTTTGGCGCCGAGCCGGGCGTGTGGTTTCGCCTCGGCGTCGGCGGCATCACCGGGCACAGGGATTTCGCGAGGGAGACCGGCATCATCGTCCGGCCGGCGGATGCGACCAAAGTCGCCGACGCCATCGTGCGCGTTTTCATCGATCTCGGTGACCGCACCAACCGGCTGAAGGCGCGCCTGAAATATGTGCTCGACAGCCTGGGCGTGGACGAATTCATCACCGCCGTCGAGCAGCGGCTCGGCAGCAAGCTGACGCGCGCGCCGGCGGAGGCGATCGCGCCGCGCCCGGCCTTCGACCGCATGGCGCATATCGGGACGCATCCGCAGAAGCAGGCCGGGCTGAACTGGATCGGCGTTGCGCTTCCGGTCGGCAAGCTCAGCTGCGACCAGATGCGCGGCCTCGCCAGCATCGCGAGCGATCTCGGCGATGGCGAGATCCGCCTGACGGTGTGGCAGAATCTTTTGATCTCAGGCGTGCGCGACGACAATTTGGCGCTGGCGAATGCCGCCATCGAACAACTCGGCCTTGCGGTCAGGACATCGCAGATCCGCGCCGGATTGATCGCCTGCACCGGCAATGCCGGTTGCAAGTTCGCGGCCTCCGACACCAAGCGCCACGCGGCCGAGATCGGCGACTGGTGCGAGCCGCGCGTGACGGTCGATACCCCGCTCAACATCCATCTTACCGGCTGCCACCATTCCTGCGCCCAGCATTATATCAGCGACATCGGCCTGATTGCCGCCAAAGTGCCGCTGGGCGAGGGCGACGACACCATCGAGGGCTATCATCTGTTCGCCGGCGGCGGCTTCGGGCCGCAGGCCGAGATCGGGCAGGAGGTCTATCACGACCTCAAGGCCGAAGACGCGCCCCGGACCATCGAGAAGCTGTTGAAGGCCTATCTGGCTTATCGCGCCTCGCCCGACGAAACCTTCCTCAGCTTTGCGCGCCGCCACGACGGCGAAGCGTTACGCAAGCTCGCCGACGCGGAGATGTCCTCATGAACCAGATCACCCCGCCGCCGAAACTCGAAATCATTCCGTCGAGCGCGCCTTTCACCGAAGCACAGCGTTCATGGCTCAACGGCTTCCTGGCCGGTCTTCTCACCAATGACGGACCGGCGGCGCTCCCGGCCGAGCAGGGCGCCGCCATCCTGCAGGGAGCCGCCGGCGATGGCGACGACGGCGAGGCGCCCTGGCACGACCAGACCATGGCGATGGCCGAGCGCATGAAGCTGGCCGCAGGCCGTCCGCTGCGGCGGCGGATGATGGCGGCGATGGCGCAGCAGGATTGCGGCCAGTGCGGCTATAACTGCCACGACTATTCCGAGGTGATCGCCAGCAAAAGCGAAGCGCGGCTCAATCTCTGCGTCCCCGGCGGCAAGGAAACCGCGCGGATGCTGAAGTCGCTGTACGAAGAGCTGGACAAGGCGCCAGCCGCGGCGTCGGCCACCGCTGTCCCTGCGGTCACGGTGACCACGACCATCACCGAGCCCGGCCGTTGCCGCGACAATCCTATCGCGGCGACGTTCGTCTCGCGACGGCTGCTCAACAAGAAGGGCTCGGAGAAGGAGACCTGGCATATCGACTTCGATCTCGCGGGCTGCGGCCTCGATTATGTCGTCGGCGATTCCTTCGGCATTTTTGCCAGGAACGATCTCGGGCTGGTCGACCAGATCATCGCGCTGCTTGGCGCCTCCCATACCACCGCGGTGCGGGGCAAGACCTTGCGCGAGGTGCTGATCGAGGAGGTGTCGCTGGCGCCGGCGCCTGACACGCTGTTCGAATTGATCTCGTACCTCACGGGCGGCGCGCAACGCGAGAAGGCCCGCGCGCTGGCGCAGGGCGAGGACCCCGATGGCGACGCCGCCAATCTCGACGTGATGGCCGGCTTGCTGAAATTTTCCGGCATCCGGCCGCATCCCGAGGCCTTCGTCGAGGCGCTGGAGCCGTTGCAGCCGCGGCTCTATTCGATCTCCTCGTCGCACAATGCGACGCCGGGAAAACTCTCGCTCACGGTCGATTGCGTGCGCTATGTGGTCGGCAAGCGCAAGCGGCTCGGGCTCGCCTCGACCTTCCTCGCCGAGCGCGTCAATCCCGGCGATGAGGTGAAGGTTTACGTGCAGAAGGCGCATGGTTTTGCGCTGCCGCAGGATCCGAAGACGCCGATCATCATGATCGGGCCGGGCACCGGCATCGCGCCGTTCCGCGCCTTTCTGCTCGACCGCAAGGCGACCGGCGCGCAGGGCAAGAACTGGCTGTTCTTCGGCCATCAGCGCAGCGACTGCGATTTCTTCTATGCCGACGAGCTTAACGCCATGAAGACGTCGGGCCTGCTGACACGGCTGTCGCTGGCCTGGTCGCGCGACGGCGAGAAGAAATTCTATGTGCAGGATCGCATGCGCGAAGTCGGACGCGAAGTGTGGACCTGGCTCGCCGAGGGCGCCAATGTCTATATCTGCGGCGATGCCAAGCGCATGGCCAAGGATGTCGAGCGCGCGATGGTCGATATCGTCGCGCAATTTGGTGCCCGATCGACCGACGAAGCCATAAGCTTCGTCGCGGAGCTGAAGAAGAAGGGCCGGTTCCAACAAGACGTCTATTGAGGCGGCAACTGGTTCCGATTCGCATCAAATGCCGGCGAGTAAAATTCTCCGCTTCTTCAGCCATGGAGAATTACTGACTTCTGAGAGATTCGATTTGCGTTCGATATCACTATTTGCGGAGCTGCCTTGCCAGGCGCCGCAAACCGTAGTGGAATCGACTCCATGGCGTATTGGAGCAGGACCCTGCGCGAATTGGCGGCGGAAGCCCGTTTGCACCGTTACGCACGCGCTCTGTCCCGGCGCAGCCGCTCCGGCGTTCGGGTGGCCGCGCTCTATTTTGCCGTGGCCGTGGTCGCGATGCTCGTGGTCGGTACGCTGTCGGGATATCCGTTCTAGCCTGGGCTTGCGAATTTGGTTGGCGTCGCGCGCCGAGATCTGGACGGGGCAGGACGCAAAAGAGCCTGGTCAGATGGCATGGGCGAAATGTTGTCCCCGCGCGCCGCAATCTCCGCTATGCTGGCATGAGGGGGAACGGAGGTCGTTCGCTCACTCGCCACGAATGTCGGGACAACCCATGCGCGCGAAGCTTGCCGTCGTAACTTCGATCACGCTTCTTGCAGCCTCCGGTAGCCACGCGGACGATAACAAGGCGTGCATATCGAAGGCAGCCGAAGCGTTGCCGCACATCGCCGGGCTGGTGATCAAGAAAACCCATACCCGGCCTGTTCCCGCGTCGATCCTGTCGACGTGGCAGGGCCAGACAAGACCGATCATGGTTGATGTCGATACCGTGCTGGGCGATGAGCAACAGACCTATTCATACATGTGTGTGCTGACGAAGGGCGCGCCGTACGTGCGCCGCGTCATGAGCTAGGCATCAGCCGGAAGGTCCGCACGGGCTTTTCGAAAAAATCCCGCTCAACCCGACCGGGCGATCGCGACGGTGTCCGGAATGATGGGGCGATCGAGGAAATGGCGGCATCATACGAAGCCTGGTTCGCGCTTCGATCCTTGGCCGCTTGCTCAGGTCACTGACATGACCAGGTTGATTTGATCGCCTTTACGACGCCAACCCCTGCGCGGTCTCTCCATTTTTCTGGATGAACCATTGCCCATTTTTTAAATGTTTGAGATAGAACATCACTCGTCACCGTACCCTCTGCCGTGCAGGACATATTGAACCAGACTCCAGTTACGAAGCCCAAACAATAGGCCGCACCAACATCGCTGGCGCTTACGCAGGCCTTATAAAGATCGCCAGTGGTCGCCTCCAGAGCTTCGGCCGGCGCCGTGGCCGCCGCCAGGAAAACCAATGTAGCGCATCGCAGACGGTTCGCGCTTGTCACGACAGACCTACCCTCCGGTTAGCAGCAAGATGGCTGAGTGCGTTCAAAATCCGGAAATGAAGAGTCCGGTCGCCGAGTTCTGCCCGTCTTCCAACCTCCAGCTTGTGCCATGAAAGAGATCATCTTGGCCGACGTTCCCGAGCAGCTGATCTATCGGCAACAATGATAGCGGACATTGGCGCTGTGACGAAGTCCTTCCCGTATATCGGCAAGTGCTTCGACCCCGAGCAGCGGCAAACCCCGGCACGCGCGAGGCACACGATGACGGAACGCAAGGTTGTCAATGAGGCGGCGTGTCTTTCGGGCATGGCGAAGTCAACGGATGTCGCGCGCCAGGCATGCTATACCGGAACCGAAAAGGTTCCAATGTCTGATGTCTGATCGGGTCATTCAAGATTTAATCGAATTGCGCGCCATGGTGGCACGATCTGAGGTTGTATTCGAAGGCAGCCTCGTCGCATCGGTGGCCGGAACTGTCGTCATTCGATAGAAAAGCCGCCGCCGAGCTGAGAACATCGGCGACGGCTTCCCCACGGGCCGAAGCGCGCCCGCAATCAGTTAGGCCGTAGCCGCTGAATCACAGGTTACCTCGCCAACCTGAACGCGGTTTTGTGCCGAGCGGCCGCCAGACCCTGCCCGGCATTTTACGGGCGACAGCCTTGCCGCGCCCAGGCAGGTGCGCCTATGCTGGCCGCAATCAAGAAAATCGCCCGGAGGACTCATGCGCTATCCGCCTCTTACTGCTGCAGGCCTGGCTTTCATCTTGGCCGCGGGGTTTCCGTCCATTGCTTCGGCGCAAGCGCCGGCGGCGCTCACCGGCGTGGTCAGATCGTCGGATGAAGCGGCGATGGAGGGCGTGCTGGTGAGCGCCACCAGGGACGGCTCGACCATCACGGTCACGGTCGTGACCGACGCGGACGGCCGCTACCGTTTTCCTGCAAGCCGGCTCGGACCGGGGCAATATGCTCTCAACGTGCGTGCGGTCGGCTACGAGCTCGAGACGCCGCAAAAAATCGAGATCAAGTCGGTCGAAGCCCCGGATCAAACAGCCGCCACCGGCGATCTCAGGCTCGGCAAGACCAAGGACCTCGCCGCGCAACTGTCGAACGGAGAATGGCTCGCGAGCATTCCCGGCACCGATCAGCAGAAGGACCAATTGCTGAACTGCGTCGGCTGTCACCGGGTCGAACGCATCATGCGCTCGAAATATGACTCGGAGGGTTTTCTCAGCCAGATCCTGCCGCGCATGCAGGGCTATGTGCAGCAGAGCCTGCCGATCCACCCGCAATTGCGCCCCGCCGAACGGCGGATGGAAGAGCAGGGTGAAGACCGCATCCAGGTCTATCGCAGTGCTGCGGATTATCTGAGCACGATCAATCTCAGCAAGGCCGAGCAATGGACATACGCGCTCAAGACCTTCGCCCGCCCGAAGGGCCGGGCGACGCGGGTGATCTATACGGAATACGATCTGCCGCGCGAGACGATGGCGCCGCATGATGTGATGCTGGACAAGGACGGGATCGTCTGGTTTTCGGGTTTCGGCGAGCAAGTCCTCGGCCGGCTCGATCCGAAGACCGGCAAGGTGACCGAGTATCCCTATCCGAAACACCGGGAAGATGCGCCGACCGGCAGCCTCGGCCTGCGCGCCGACCCCGCGGGCAACCTGTGGCTCGGCAACATGTACCAGGCGACGATCGTGAAGTTCGATCCGAAGGACGAGAAATTCCAGTTCTGGACGCTGCCGGCTGAGCAGAATATCGACGCCGCCCAGATCAACATGGTCAGCCCGCAGCATTCCGACGTCGACGGCAAGGTCTGGACCCAGAACAACGGCTTTGCTGGCGTGCATCGCCTCGACATCGCGACGGGCAAGATCGAGACCTGGGAGCCGTTCGCGAGCGCGCCGAGGGGCCAGTCGCACAACATCTACGATGTCATCCCGGATTCCGAAAACAACGCCTATTTCACCGATTTCCGTCAGGGCCAGATCGGGCGCATCGACGCCAAGACCGGCAAGATCTCGCTGTTCCAGACGCCGACGCCGCACTCGGCGCCGCGACGCGGCAATATGGACGGGCAGGATCGGCTCTGGTTCGGCGAATATCGCGGCGACCGGATCGGGATGTTCGATACCAGGACGCGCGAGTTCAGGGAATGGAAACTCAATACGCGCTGGTCGGCGCCTTATGACGCCGTGCTCGACAAGAACGAAGAGGCGTGGACGGGATCGATGGTGACCGACCAGGTGACGCGGCTGAACACCAGGACCGGCGAAATGGTCGACTATCTGCTGCCGCGTTCCACCAACATCAGGAGGGTTTTCGTCGACAACAGCACCACGCCGGTCAGCTTCTGGGTCGGCAGCAATGACGGCGCCTCGATCGTCAGGATCGAACCGCTGGATTGAGGACGCGACGCGTTTGCGCAGAGATCGTCCTCAAAACGATAATCGGAAGGGCCAGGGCGTTTCCATCGGGAACCGTCGCGCTTTGGACGCAAATTCGTGTCATGATGCCTGGATGCTGCACCGGATTTCCCTGCTGGCCGCCTGGGTGATGGTCGCGCTGTCGATCTTC
>NZ_JBAURI010000709.1:0-3269 GCF_049581145.1 Bradyrhizobium sp. | reverse complement strand
GCCGACGCAGGCGCTGACGCCGATTGCCCCGGGCGCCGCGCCGCAGGGTCCGCGGCGGCTGGAGGATTTCCGGGCCGAACGGCACGAAGTCCAGCAAGGCGGCCGCACCGTCATCACGGAGCCCGGGCGCATCATCGTCCGCGACCCCGGCGGGCAGGAGTTTGTGCGTCACGATGAGATGGAGCGTTTCCGCTTCGGCGCGCGCGACATCCAGGTGCAGCGTGAGGGTAACGACACCCGCGACATCGTGATCCGTCCGGACGGGGTGCAGATCATTACGATCATCGGTCCTGACGGCGGCTTGCTGCGCCGGATCCGGCGCGAGCGGGACGGTCGCGAGATTGTCATCATCGACAACAGCTACCGCGATCCGGCCGCGGTTGGCGGCTTCTATGTCGACCTGCCGCCGCCGGTGATCCGCATCCCGTATGACCGCTACATCGTCGAGGCCGACCAGGCGACGCCCGATATGATCTACGGAGCCATGGAGGCGCCGCCGGTGGACCGGATCGAGCGGCGTTATTCGCTCGATGAAATCCGCTACAGCCCGAACGTGCGAATGCTGATGCCGAGCATCGATCTCAACACCATCAACTTCGATACCGGATCGTGGGAGATCCCGCCGGATCAGGCGACCAAGCTGCAGGTGATCGCGGACGGCCTCAACCGGGCGATCCAGCGCAATCCGCGCGAGGTGTTTCTGATCGAAGGCCATACCGATGCGACCGGCAACGATACCGACAATCTGTCGTTGTCGGACCGCCGTGCGGAGTCCGCGGCCGAATTGCTGACCCAGCAATTCGGGGTGCCGGCCGAGAACCTGACGTCACAGGGCTACGGCTCGCAATATCCCAAGGAACAGACCGACGGGCCGAGCCGCATCAACCGCCGCGTCACCGTCCGCCGCATCACGCCCCTGCTCAATGGCGGCATCGCGCCACCGCGGTAGGGTGTCGCACTCTTCAAAAGCAAATGGCCGGGAGCAATCCCGGCCATTTCTTCCTAAGCCGTTGGCCCATCGCTCAATACAGCGGGAATTGGGTCATCGGGGATACCTCGGTGCCGAAGTCAGACGGCGGGTTGAGCGGTTGGCGGTCGATCGGACGGTTGTTGTTCTCGCGCGCGAACGAATAGTCCGGAGGGAAGGCATAATCAGTGAATTTGCGTTCGCCCGGCAATACTTCGGTACCGGCGTCCAGCCAGGAGCGCTTACTCACGTAGATTCGCGTGTGTGGGCCCTGCTGATAGGACACATTGGGGCCCCCGGCGCCGTAATAAGGTCGGCCGCGACTATCATAGCGCGGGCTCGACTGCGCGTGAGCAGCGCTTGCGGCGACGATTGCGCCTGCCGCCAGCAGCAGCGCCAGTTTGTTCACGGCGGGGAATTTCCGACTCATTCTATTTACGTCCTTTGACGTCCTTCGGGCTGGCGCGGCGCCATTTGCGATTTGACCGATATTGTATCCGCCCAAGATATCGCGCCACAAGGTCAATCCGGCCACACCCTGCGAGATAATGCTGGGGCTGGCGAGAAAGTTTCAGGAAGACCAGCGGCTTGGCCGCTCGCTTGGCGTCAGTCCGGCGCGAACGTGCCGCGCAGCTCGGGGGTTGCAGGGCCGGTCATCCAGTCGGCGACTGACGGGCCGGTCGCGAGGCAGGTGCCGCGCTTGAGCTCGGCGCGGGCGAACAGTTGTGCCAGTTTCGGCTCGTTGCCGGAGACGAGGAGCACCAGCCGGTCCAGCAAGCAACCGACGGCGTTGCGGCGCGCCGGCAGGGCGTCGCCCTCGCAGGACCAGCCGGAGATCCGCAAGGCCGGATCGTCGAACCGCTTGACGAAACCCAGGCAGGCGCTGGTGCCCTGCGTTGCGCTTTCCTTGCTGCCGGCCTGGTGCAGCAGCGTCACCGCGCCGAATTTGCTGTCGATCACGCCGGCCGTCTCCAGTTCGGCCCCGTGCGGCAGCTCCATCCGTGCGGCGAGATCGGCATTTTGCGATGGCGATGAATCGATCTCGCCGCCGAACCGCTCGATTTCGAGCTCGGCGACCGGCTGTCCATTTGTCCCGGTCCAGCGCAGGACATCGCGGCGGCCGCCCAGCGGATGCCGAAAGATGGTATAAGTTACTGATTTTCCGGCTGGATCAGGCTGGCTGACGGCGAACGCGGGGTGCGAGTGGTCGGCCACGCTCCAGCCAGCCTTGCTCCAGCGCGCCTTGCCAGAGGGGTCGCCGGCGGCGACCGCATGCAACTGATGCCAGCCATGAATCGCCAGGATGGTAAACAGGGCCAGGGTCCCCACATAGACGAAAATCCGCGCCACGGTGGCGCACAGTTCGTCGGCAAAGCTCGTCAGCTCGGCGCGGATTTGGATCGGAGTACGGGAATCGGCCGGATCGATCGAAAACGAAGACATCAAACGCCCACCCACCATGGTAACGTTGTGTTGAGGATGTTTCTCGCATAGAAGCGCTGCCTCGTCCCTCTCCGCGGAGCGGGCGGGTCGGCATTTTTCTCCGGAGAGTGAACGATGGGTTACAAGGTCGCAGTGGTCGGCGCCACCGGCAATGTCGGGCGGGAAATGCTCAACATTCTGGACGAGCGCAAATTCCCCGCCGACGAGGTCGTCGCGCTGGCGTCGCGCCGCAGCGTCGGTGTCGAAGTCTCCTATGGCGACCGCACCCTGAAAGTCAAAGCGCTCGAACATTACGACTTCTCCGACGTCGACATCTGCCTGATGTCGGCGGGCGGCGCAGTGTCGAAGGAATGGTCGCCGAAGATCGGCGCCGCCGGCGCGGTCGTGATCGACAATTCGTCGGCCTGGCGGATGGATCCGGACGTGCCGCTGATTGTGCCCGAGGTCAATGCCGACGCGGTCGCAGGCTTCACCAAGAAGAACATCATTGCCAATCCGAACTGCTCGACCGCGCAGCTCGTGGTCGCGCTCAAGCCGCTGCATGACAAGGCGGTCATCAAGCGCGTCGTGGTCGCGACCTATCAATCGGTGTCGGGTGCCGGCAAGGATGCGATGGACGAGTTGTTCTCGCAGACCAAGGCCGTCTACACCAACAGCGAACTGATCAACAAGAAATTCCCGAAGCGTATCGCCTTCAACGTCATCCCCGAGATCGACGTGTTCATGGAAGACGGCTACACCAAGGAAGAGTGGAAGATGATGGTCGAGACCAAGAAGATTCTCGATCCCAAGATCAAGCTGACCGCCACCTGCGTGCGCGTTCCGGTCTTCATCGGCCATTCCGAGGCAGTGAACATCG
>NZ_JBAURI010000708.1:0-1913 GCF_049581145.1 Bradyrhizobium sp. | reverse complement strand
GCTCTTGAATTCGAGCAGCTCGGCGGCCTTGTGCGAGACGTCGATCAGCCGGTTGGCGGCATAGGGGCCGCGGTCATTGACGCGGACGATCAGCGACTTGCCGTTGGCGAGATTGGTGACGCGGGCGTAGCAGGGCATCGGCAGGGTCGGATGGGCGGCGCTGAGCGAATCCATGTCGAACACTTCGCCATTGGCGGTGAGCCGGCCGTGGAAATCGTCGCCGTACCAGGACGCCAGGCCCTCGGCGCGGTAGTTGACGTCCTCCTCGGGCACATAGACCCGGCCGCCGACCACATAGGGCTTGCCGACTCGATAGGTGCCGCCACCCTTCGGAACGGGGTCGCCATAGGCGACCACCCGCGGGCTGGTGGACACGCCGTATTTGGGATCGACACGGCTCGCGAACTGATTCGACGAGGCGCAATTGGCCAGCGTCAGGCACGCGGCGACAGCCGCGACGCAACGCGCCGCCCGCACCACCTGCTCTGAGCGTAGATTCCCCATTCGCCCCAAATTGACCATCGCGCCGCGCACCTGCCACGACGGCGGCTGTGCCGGCAAGTTCGTCGGTGCAGCCCCACTACCGCACCAAGCCCGAACGATACCGCAATGGGAACACGGCGGAAATGGGGAGAGGCCGTCCGTGCTCCACCGTGGTGAACGAATGGTTGCCAAGACCGGCAGCCAAGACCGGCAGCCAAGACTGGTCGCCAAGACTCGTGGCCAAGACTCGCTGCCAAGACCGGCTGCGAAGACCGGCTGCGAAGACCGGCTGCGAAGACCGGCTGTCATGGCAGCCCGGCGATCTGCCCGAGAGCGCCATGCTCTCTCACAGCCCGGTCCCCGCACGCGTTTGCCACAGCTGTTGCACAAAATCCTCGGTCGGGCCCGATTGTCGAATGGCGCGGCGAAATCCTTTTGACTGTGCAGGGGTGCACGGCGTTTGGTTCGCGTGGGGCGCGAAGGATGATTGCGATGATCGAGACAGTTACAGCTTTGATGGGCCTGGTTGGCGCCGGGATTTTCCTCGCCCATGCATTTGAGAGTGTGCTCTTCCGGGCCTGACCGGAGGATCCGGCACGCACGCCTTTTCAAGATCGCTCGTTCCGAAAGTTTTAATCAATTCGGATGAGCCTCGCGAAACGGAGGGTGTTATCATGCGTAACCAGGATTTGGTTTCCCGCGGCTTCCTCGCACTGACCGCCGCGGGACTCGTATTGCTCTGCTCCAGCCTGCTGGCCTTTGCCCTGGCCTGACAGCACGAGGCGCGCGGGTCTGCCCGCTCCGCAGGCAATCGTTGCCTCCACGATGATCTTGGCGAACAAGGGCGGCTCTCGTACAAGTGATTGAATTTCCGGCGTTGCAGCCAGACCAAACGGAGATGTGATCATTTCGCGAGGCAAACGACGATGTTGGCCGAAAAATTTTTTCTGGTTCTGGAATCCCTGATCAAGAGTCGGTCGTACGCCGACGGCGCGCCGCGCGTGGTCTCGACCTCGCCCCACATCCCGGCCAGGTTGCCCGCCGCCAAACCGGACTGAGGCGCCGCATCGAGACGCCCCGCGGAGTCGTCGCCTGGTTTGGCCGCCGGCCGCCTTCTGGCTGATCGCAGCACGCGGTTCGAATCGGCTCGTCCCGACAACCCGTCCTTGATCTTCCCGCCGCTCAATGATTGATGTCCGGCAACGGAAGGGTGGCCGAGTGGTTTAAGGCACCGGTCTTGAAAACCGGCGTGCCCGCAAGGGTACCGTGGGTTCGAATCCCACCCTTTCCGCCAACATGCGGTTGTCCGGCCCGGATAGATGGGTAACAGATCGTACCTAAGACATAGGTGACAACCGCGTGCCGATCGGGTTGTCGAGGGGTTTCACGGTCATTTACTCCGAAGTCGATGCCAATCTGACGCCGACGGC
>NZ_JBAURI010000707.1:0-2300 GCF_049581145.1 Bradyrhizobium sp. | reverse complement strand
GCGCGGGTCTGCCTGATGCGACCGGCGCCACCACCATCAACAAGGTCTGCGGCTCCGGCATGAAGGCGACCATGCTGGGTCACGACATCATCACGGCGGGTTCGGCCGAGATCGTGGTGTCCGGCGGCATGGAGAGCATGACCAACGCGCCGTATCTACTGGCCAAGGCGCGTACGGGCTATCGCGCCGGCCATGACCGGATCATCGATCACATGATGATGGACGGGCTCGAAGACGCCTATGAGACCGGCCGCTCGATGGGCGATTTCGGCGAGGCGACGGCCGAGGCCTACCAGTTCACCCGCAAGGACCAGGATGCCTATGCCATGGAGACGCTGACGCGGGCCCGCAAGGCGGTGGAGAGCGGTGCGTTCAGGGCGGAAATCGCGCCGATCACGCTGACGGAAAAGGCCGGTCCCCGGGTGATCGCCAATGACGAGCATCCGCTGAAGGTCGATCCCGCCAAGATTCCGGGATTGAAACCCGCGTTCCGAACCAACGGCACCATCACGCCGGCCGCCTCGTCGGCGAACGCCGATGGCGCCGCGGCGCTGGTGCTGGCCAAGCGCTCGCTGGCGGATCGCGACGGCTTGCCGCTGCTGGCCGAGATCAAGGGCCACGCCACCCACAGCCAGCAACCGCAATGGTTCACCACCGCGCCGATCCCGGCGATCCGCAAACTGCTGGACAAGGTCGGCTGGAGCGTTGGCGACGTCGACCTGTTCGAGATCAACGAGGCGTTTGCGGTGGTGGCGATGGCGGCGCAGCGCGACCTCGCCATTCCCAGGGACAGGCTCAACATCAACGGCGGCGCCTGCGCGCTCGGCCACCCCATTGGCGCCACCGGAGCCCGCCTCATCGTGACCTTGCTGTACGCGCTGGAAGCGCAAAACCTCAAACGTGGTATCGCGGCGCTGTGCATCGGCGGCGGCGAAGCCACCGCGATCGCGGTCGAGCGGATCGTGCATTAGGCCCAACCTCACCGAGCCAGTCATCGCGCTACCCGGCGGGATTGGCCGTCCCCGCCGTGTCCTGAATGGAGGGAAGTTTGCCATTTCAGACAGAGTCAGGATCGTGCAGGATCAGCGGGATCTGGTGAACTTCGCCAGACCGGCGTCCTACTCCTCCCACGTCGTCCTACTCCTCCCACGTCATCGTCATCCAGACTTCCGGCAAGGACCTTTCATGATCTCGAACTGGCTGTCAGCCGCGCTCGCCCGCCGCAACATTCACTACGGCTGGGTGATGGTCGGCATGACCTTCTTCACCGCGCTGATCACGGCCGGCACGGTCGGCGCGCCCGGCGTCTTCATCGTGCCGCTGCAGCACGAATTCGGCTGGACCACCGCGCAGATCTCTTCGGCGCTGTCGATCCGGTTCATCCTGTTCGGGCTGATGGCGCCGTTCGCCGCCGCGCTGCTCAACCGCTACGGCCTGCGCAACGTGACGCTGACGGCGCAATTGATCGTGGTCTCCGCCCTGCTCGCCTCGCTCGCGATGACGAGGGTCTGGCAACTGGTGCTGTTGTGGGGCGTCGTGATCGGGCTCGGCACCGGCATGACCGCATTGGTGCTCGGCGCAACCGTTGCCACGCGCTGGTTTGCGACGCGGCGCGGCCTTGCGGTCGGGGTCCTCACCGCCAGCACGGCGACCGGGCAATTGGTGTTCCTGCCGCTGCTCGCCGCCCTCACCGACCGGTTCGGCTGGCGTATCGCGCTGGCGCTGGTCTGCGTCATGCTCGGCGTCTCCGCGCTCGCCGTGCTGCTCTTGATGCGCGATCGCCCGAGCGATCTCGGCCTGCGTCCGTTCGGTGATACCGGCACCGATCCGCTGCCGGCGCCGCCATCCGCCAAGACGCCGATCCTCGCCGCCGCACTCGGCACCCTGCGCGATGCGGGCCGAACACGCGCGTTCTGGATCCTGTTTGCGACCTTCTACATCTGCGGCGCCTCGACCAACGGGCTGGTCCAGGTGCATTTGATTCCGATGTGCCTCGATTACGGCATCCCGCAGGTTCAGGCCGCGAGCCTGCTCGCCGCGATGGGCATCTTCGATTTCTTCGGCACCATCTGCTCGGGCTTTCTGTCGGACCGCTACGACAACCGCTACCTCCTGTTCTGGTATTACGGCCTGCGCGGGCTGTCGCTGGTGTTCCTGCCGTTCACCGACTTCTCGTTCTACGGCCTGTCGCTGTTCGCGATGTTCTACGGGCTCGACTGGATCGCGACCGTGCCGCCGACCGTCCGCCTCACCGCGCAGCGCTTCGGACCGGAGCGCGCCAACCTGGTGTTCGGCTGGAT
>NZ_JBAURI010000706.1:0-6505 GCF_049581145.1 Bradyrhizobium sp. | reverse complement strand
TGCGAGCGCCGCGGCCTTTGCGGCAATCGAATCGTGAAAGGCGCGGTGCCGCAGGATGGCCTCGCGTTCGGTCGGCGTCAGCGGCCGAACCTGGATGTTCATCACGCGCGCCATGGCTCGATTCCTGTCGTGAACGTTCCGGCATGTCCCGAACATCGTCTGCTGCGGGGCGGCTCCCGCGACGAGGACAACCGGTCGAAGACTCGCTTTTGGGTTGTCGTAGCTATTATGGATACATAAAGCAAGATGTTTTGTAGCGAATTTGTCCACAGACTTTTGTAGCGCTTTCCTCTACAATATCCCCATGACCGTAGCGAAGCTGAAAAAGCCCCCGATGGCGCAATGGGTCGAGGCCGCGATGCTGCACGCCGGCATGTCGCAGTCCGACCTGGCGCGCCGACTCTCCGAGCGGATCGGCGGCGAGGTCGATCGCTCCAAGGTCAACAAGATGGTGCTCGGCAGGCGCAAGGTCTCGGCCGACGAGCTGTTCGCGATCGAGGAGATCACCGGATACCCGGCGCCCGCCACGCTGCGCGCCCCGCAACGAAGCGAGAGGCTGCCCGCAAAACTGGTCCAGGTCCCGCTGCTGGACACGGTGACGGCGGGCCGGCTGAAGGCGCCCTCCTCGCAGATCCCGATCGAGGATGTGCCGCTGCTCGCCTTTACGGACCTCGGTCGCGGCGAATTCTTCGCGCTGCGGCTGGAAGATGACGCCGACTCGATGGACCGGGTGTCGCCGCCCGGCTCGATCGTGATCGTCAACAAGGCCGACCGGCAATTGCGAACCGGAAAATTCTATATTTTCTCGATCGACGGCGAGACCACCTACAAGATGTGGCAGGACGGCGACCCGGCCTATCTGTCGCCCTACTCGACCAATCCGGCGCACAAGCCGGTTTTCATCCGCAAAAAACGCGATTTCGACGTGATCGGCCGCGTCAAGCGAACGGTGCTGGACCTCTAGCCGAGCGATTCCGAGAATCGGATCTGTAGGATGGGTAGAGCGCAGCGAAACCCATCACCACCAGCACCGTTGGCGCTCATGCTCCGGCCGCGGCGCGATATGATTCGTATTTCGAAATCGCTCGTCTACAGATCGCCATCCTCGCATCCGCGCAGGATGGGTAGAGCGCAGCGAAACCCATCACCACCAGCACCCCTGGGCTGATGGGTTCGCGACGTCCTCCACCCATCCTGCTCTTCCGATTCATAGCCGTATCTTTTTTCGCTACGACACTTGATTTGTAGCGATTTTAGATACAGTATCCCTCTACCAGCCAGAGGGAGACATCCGATGTCCGGCTCCTACGCCAGAAACCCGCATCATGCGCCGGATGACCGTTCCGACGCGCGCGAGCTATGCGAACGCCGCGAGGCCGAGGCCGGCCGCTGGTTCGACGATCTGACCCGGCCGCAGCGCGCCCGCTACGACGCGCGCATGGCGGTCGCGGCCGCCTACAAGGGCGCCCCCCGCTGGGACCGTGAGCGCCGAGCCGCGGAACGCGAATTTGCCGAGACGACAAAGGACGCCGCGCGCATCTGCGACATGGTGCTGCGCGATCTGACGCTCACCGGCGAGGTTTCGGAGGCCACCTCCTACGCCTTCGACGACTGCCTGCTGCGCCAGACGCTCACCCAGACGACGCCCGAGACCGCGGAGTAAAGCCATGCTGCCTGTTCTGCTTGCCGTCCGTGCCGGCATCATCCTCTGGGTCACGCTCGCGGTGATGCCGATCGACATCGTGTTCGACGCGATCGAGGCGGAGATCGCGCGCCAGGAGGACGCATCATGATGAACCATCAGCTTCCCGGATCGATCGGAGCCGCCGATCTCACCGCCTGTTTCGCCTATCTCGACGGGCTGCGCGAGCGCGGACGAACCACGCCGTACGGCGCATCGAAATATCTGCGCCTGCGCTGGCGCGGCATGACCCGCGCCGAGTCCCTCGCCGTCGCCGCCGCCTGGCGCAACGGTTTCAGCACGTTGCCGGCCGCAGATCGCGCGATCACCGCGTTGCAGAGCGGGTGAGACATCATCGGTGCCGGTGGGCAAAGGCGCCCTTCGCGCGATGCCGACCTTCGTGCGTCCACGGCGATGGTGGGCACGCCTCGGCCCTCGCTCTGCGGGCGCTTTGCCCACCCACAAACCGCTACGCGTTACGCGCCAGCGGCGGCAGCACACCGCACGACATTCCCGCAGCGCGGACGCGGAGCGATGGCATCAGGGACAACCGACCTAGGCGGCGCGCCGGACGAACGGAGCCGAGAGCTTCTCCGGCGGGATACTGACGGCTCTCATCGTCGATTTCGTTTCGGCAGTGCGCTTGCAGTTCGGGCAACTGAACAGATGCGAGATCTCGATCGGATCGGCCGATTGCAGCGTAGACCGAAACCATTTCATCTCCAGCCGGCAGTTCGGGCAGATCGGCTGCTCCAGCTGATCCAATGATTGCCTGAGGTTGTCTACCATGCGTCTTTTGTTCGTTGCCCGTGCTGCCCGGGATTGTTCGTTGCCCGTGCTGCCCGGGATCAGGATAAGCAGAATTCAGCACGCGTTCAAGAGCGGCAGGCGCGATCAGACAATCGGACGATCCCGCTAAGCATCCAGCGGGGCAGAACGATCGCTACAAATCTGATTTTGTAGCGATCGACGCGGATCGCGTGCCGCGCCCACTGCGAACGGCCCCGGCGCACCCAGCCCCGCACCGGGGCCGTTTGTCGGCCTCGGGCAGCGCCGGCACGCCTCCGCACCAGAGCGTTTCTGCAGCCGGGTCAGCCTTCCGCCTCGGCAAAGACTTTTCGCGCAATCTGCAGCGCGGTCATTGCCGGCGGCCAGCCGGCATAGAAGGCCAGATGCGTGATCGTTCCGATGATCTCGTCCCTGGTGATGCCGTTTTGCAGCGCCCGCTTCAGATGAAACGGCAACTCGTTGCTGCGGTACAGCGAAATGAGCGACGTGATCGTCACCAGGCTTCGATCGCGCGGCGAATGTTCGCGGTCACTCGAAAGCGCGCCACTTCGACAGGATATATATCGCGAAGGCAACCACAACTCCCGTCCCCGTGACAATTGCAAAGATCTGGCGGGGAGACTCGACCGGATAGAGTCCCGTGAGGACCATTGCAACTCGGCCAACGAGATCGGCCGCCAGGCATGCGATCGCGAGCGTCGCAGTCCATCTCCTCATGGCCAGGACGAGCAAACCTGCCGCTGCGTAGAGAGCGCCAATCGATGTCCCTGCGTAGGCGGAGGTTATGCCCTTTGCCGTCGTGACGCCGAAGAACTGGTGCGTGAAGCCCGTCACGATCTCTGCCAGACCGAACAGGATCATCAGGAATGCGACGACAATGACGCCGCGAGGCCCGCTTCGCTTCACGAGATTCATGGGCCAACCTTATCAGGGAACGCCGCGACCGTCAGCATCGCAGCCCGCCTGAGCGGAGACAGGCGCGGCCACGACCTGGCGCAACGACTTCGTACCGGTCGGAGATTGATCCGGTCAGACGCGTGACAGCGCCCACCGCGCCCCCGCGCGGTTCATTCAGATTGGTAGGGAGAGCCCAGCCATCCCCGGGATCTCGGCAAGCACGAGTGCGTGGTGCGGTCCATGGCGCGGCCGAGCCTCGCACGGGCATTCGTGGTGTCGCGAAGTTTCAGATCAACCCGTCTAGCGGCACGCCCGATAGCCGAAGCGCTTGATGATTTCGCTGCCTGAAATCGGATGAAAGGTGAACGTATCCATGAAATGGTGGTCGGTGACATACTGACGCAAGGCAGCGTTATAGGTGCTCAGCATTTGCTGCGTGACGGAGGGGTTGATGATGCCCTTCTGCATGGAGCCGCCGGCGTGAAACAACAGCGTCGCGCCTGGCGCGATGCAGACGTTGCGTATTGAAAGGAACATGGTGCAGGCGGATTGACAGTGGCCGTCGATGCGAAAGCGCTCTCCCGAGGCGTTATACTGCTGGATCACGGCGAGGAATTGCGCAAACACGGCCTGGTTGGGCGCGCCGTAGCCCATCCCCAAGGACGATACCGAGCCATCTGCATGAGCCGATTGCCACGCCGAGGCGCAGAAGATGCAAAGAAATCCGAGCCTGCTCAACGCGCGCAGGGATCGCCGCTGCCAAATATGCAAAACGCTCTCCCGATTTGACTGGGTTTGATCGACCACGTCCGGATAGGCGTGCGAGGCCCGGAGTTCGCACGAGGAGGTAATTTGGCTGCCGACCGATCGAAGTCAAGCGGCGCGTCGGATCGGTCGAGCGAAGAGGCGGCACGCGCCGACGACCATCATCGGCGACGCGTGAAATGAGAGTGCGTTGCAACAGACTCTCGCGCCGATCCGCAGTCATGGAAACGTCACCGCGCTGCAAGCAGGCGGACATCCGTCAGTAATATTCCGCACCTAAAGCTCGAGGGCGCGTCTGCGTTCAATTGCGTCCGTCTCGCGCGCCTTTTTCGTTCCTCATTTCGAGCCAACCAACTCCGGGGGAGTCAAATGCACAGGATGACCTGCTGCGCCATCGGCGCGGCCGCGCTGCTGTTTGGCAGCGCCACACCGTCGCTCGCCGCCTCGACCTGCAATCTCGGCAACGGGATCAAGCACATCGTCTACCTGCAGTTCGACAACGTGCATCTGCGCCGGGACATTCCGAACGTCCCGTCGGACCTCGAGCAGATCCCGAGCCTTCTGAACTTCCTGCGCGGCCAGGGGACGCTGCTGACCAACCATCATACCCCGTTGATCTCGCACACCTCGGTGGATATCACGACGTCGCTGACCGGCGTCTACGGCGCCAATTTCGGCTTCGGCGTCGGCAACAGTTTCGGCTTTCTCGATCCCGCCGGAACGCCGCATTTCCAGAGCTCGTTTGCGTATTGGAGCGATGTCGTCAACGAGAACCCCTCGGGCACCGCGCTCCTGGTGCCCGAATTCGTCGACCAGCGCGGCCTGACGCATCCGGCGCCGTGGGTGCCGTTCACGCGCGCCGGCTGCGACGTCGGCGCCTTCTCGATCGCCAATATCGAGCTGGAAAACGCCAACGGCAGTGCCACCGGCGATGTTGCGACCGTGTTCGGCAATCCATCGGCCGAGCTGACCGAGGCCACCAGTAATCCGACCTTGGCGGCGGCGGACTTTGAAGGCATTGCGATCCACTGTGCGCAAAACAGCGCGATCTGCGGCGCATCGAGCCGCGCCGTCACCGACGCGTTGCAGGATGAGCCGCAGCCCAACGGCACCGGCACCGGAGGCTATGTCGGCTTCAAGGCGCTGTTCGGCAACAAATACATCGCACCCGTGATCAATCACGGCCAGGCCTTCGTCAACGACCTGTTCGGCAATCCCATCACCGACGGCGTCGCGGCGCCGAATGGACCCAATGTCGGTTTCCCTGCCAGCTTCGATCCGGCTCCGCAGCAGACGCTCGGCTATGCCGCGCAGATGCTGGAAGCCGGCGTGCCGGTGGTCTATCTCTACATCGAGGACGCCCACGACAATCATCACTTCGCGGGCGCGCCGCTGCCCAATGACACCGACGGCGCCTTCGGCCCGGGCGAAGCCGATTATGTCTACCAGCTCCAGGTCTACGACAAGGCCTTCGCGGCCTTCTTCGCCCGCCTCGCCGCCGACGGCATCACCAAGGACAACACGCTGTTCGTGGTCACCGCCGACGAGAACGATCATCCGGCGCTCGGACTGCCGCCCTCGCCGGCCGATTGCGACGGCATTCGCACCCCCTGCACCTACGCGCGGAAAGGCGAGGTCGATGCCGATCTGAGCGAGGTCTACTTCGCCGAGTTCAACAATTCGACGCCGTTCAGCGTGCACAGCGACGATGCCCCGACCTTCTACGTCAACGGAAATCTGGCGCAGACCTCGACCACCGTGCGCACGCTCGAGCAGCAGGCCGGCCAGATGCTCGGCTTCGACGACGATGCTGGCGCCGCCGGCGAGACCAACAATGTGACGCAGGCTCTGGCCGATCGCGCCGAAGAGCAATTGCTGCACATGCTTTCGCACGACCCGGCGCGCTCGCCGGACTTCACGCTGTTCGGCAATCCCGACTACTTCCTGTCGGCGTCCGCGCATCACACCACGGCCTGCACGCCGGTATCCAATGTGGCCGGCGGGTGCTTCGCGTTTCCCGGTCCGGGCTTCGTCTGGAACCACGGCGATTTCCAGAACCAGATCACGCACACCTGGCTCGGCATGGTCGGTCCCGGCGTGCAGCAGACCGGCGAATTCGGCGCGATCTTCTCCGATCATACCGACATCCGTCCGACCATCCTGACCTTGGCCCATCTCAAGGATGACTATGTCCACGATGGCCGCGCGCTGTTCGAAGTGCTCTCCGACCGCGTGCTGCCGGACTCGCTGCGGGATCACCGCGATACGCTGTCGCGGCTGGCCGAAGCCTATAAGCAGATCAACGCGCCGCGCGGCGCACTTGGCCGCCGGACGCTGAGCGGGGTCTCGACCCGGGCGCTCAAGGGCAACGCC
>NZ_JBAURI010000705.1:0-1715 GCF_049581145.1 Bradyrhizobium sp. | reverse complement strand
GCGCGGGTGAGACGGTGGTCATCTCAGGTGCGGCGGGTGGAGTAGGCTCAATTGCCGTACAGCTGGCCAGGAATGCCGGCGCCCGGGTGATCGGCTTGGCCGGCGAAGCGAATCACAAGTGGCTCAGCGAACACGATGTCATCCCTGTTACATATGGGGATGGTGTTGAGGGACGGATACGTGCTGCATCCGGAGGAAAGGTCGATGCCTTCATCGATACCTACGGGGGCGGATACGTCGAGCTGGCGCTGAGGTTGGGCGTAGCTAAGAATCGGATCGACACCATCATCGACTTCGCCGCCGCAGCCAAATATGGCGTGAAGACGGAAGGAAACCACGAAGCGGCGAACGCCGAGGTGCTCGCGCAACTCGCTGGGCTACTCGCCGCCGGACGCCTTGAGATCCCGATCGCGCGGGTATATCCCCTGGCCGAAGTTCGTGAAGCTTATCGAGACCTCGAACAGCGCCACACACGCGGCAAGATTGTGCTTGAACCTTAGAGAGCGCCCTATAGCTACTTCTTGTCTCGCATCCAGGGAGTGAAGGTCAGCCCGACCAGTAGCCCGTCTGCATCGAGAAATCGGCTGACGGTCTGGCCCCAAGGTTCTTTCTTGTTCTTAATCAGCATTCGATACCCCATGGATTCAAGCTCCGCGGTCGATGTATCGACACTCTCCACTTCAAACTCAAGCCACGCTTGAGGCGCCGGCAAAGTATCCGGCCAGCGACTGTTACCAAAACAGGATTCCGCGGCCTGAGAAAGCGGCCAAAGAGCGAAATGCTTCGCGCCTTGCAGAGCGTCGGTGTGCAGATAGCCACCATCCTCCTCTTTGAAAGAAATCTGGAGGCCCTTCGCGTAAAGTTTTTGGCCGGCCTCTACATCGCGGACGATGGGCCCAAAACCCGCGATGAACAGAACCCTGATTTTGTCTGGTGCTTGCATGGCATCTCCTCTTCGCAGGGTGAAGATTGCTGACGCAGCCGCTATCCCGATCATGAGCTCTCGTCGCGTCATGCATCAAACGATAATCGGGAGAAGCTGATCAGCTCTTGAACAAATCGGACATTTGCAGGGTGGATTCAGCAGAACGCAGCAGCACGGTTGGCCGTAGGTTCGCGAGACGATGCACTTCACGGGTCATGTGTGCTTGATCGGCGTAACCCACACTTGCGGCGAGATCGGCCAGGCTTCGCTCTGTGCCCTTCTCGCGCGCGGCCTTAAGCAGACGCTGGAAACGCATCACTGACTGAAATGTCTTGGGACCATAGCCAATAGCGGCCGAAAACCGCCGATGAAGCTGACGTTCACTCATGCCGATCCAGCGGCTCAACTGCTCGATACGGCCGTGCGGACGGCGCGAAAGCCACCGGATTCCGGCCAGGACAGCCTGATCGAACGGGGCGGAATCTTCTAACGGGGCCAAGAGCGCCTGGCCCAGGACGGATCGCCGGGCTGCGGCGTTTGGCTGCTCAATCACCTTCTCCAGCCGTATGTTGCGCATCGCGCCCTCGACGGCGGCTACGGGAATTGCCTGGTTGAGCAATTCCGACGCAGGCATGCCGAGCAGGCTGGATGCGCGGCCGGGATGCAGCCGCGCTCCTGTGATGAGGCTTCCAGCCGGCAACTGAGCCAGCAAGGGAACTGTCCATGGACCGACCACCACGGGGGGCTCATCGTTTACCAGAACGATGTCGATGCATGCATCGGGAAGTAC
>NZ_JBAURI010000704.1:0-6133 GCF_049581145.1 Bradyrhizobium sp. | reverse complement strand
GGAGAAGAACGGCGCTCGCTGCGAGATCCAAATTCAAAACCGCTTTCCTCACGAAACCCCGCCCGCTTCGGTGTGCATCCAGGCTTCGCCGCAGGCTTTGGCGAGCTCGCGGACGCGCAGGATGTAGCTCTGCCGCTCGGTCACCGAGATCACGCCGCGCGCGTCGAGCAGGTTGAAGACGTGGCTTGCCTTGATGCACTGGTCATAGGCCGGCAGCGCCATCAGATGTTTCTTCTGGTTGTGGCCAGCGGCCCAGCCGGCCGCGAGATATTTCCTGCAGGCCTCCTCCGCCATCCTGAACTGCTCGAACAGCATCGCGGTGTCGGCATGTTCGAAATTGTGCCGGGAATATTCCTGTTCGGCCTGCAGGAACACGTCGCCATAGCTGACGCGCTCGGCGCCGTCGCGGCCGTTGAAGTTGAGATCGTAGACGCGATCGACGCCCTGCACATACATCGCCAGTCGTTCGAGGCCGTAAGTCAGTTCGCCCGCGACCGGCGCGCATTCGACGCCCGCGACCTGCTGGAAGTAGGTGAACTGCGACACCTCCATGCCGTCGCACCAGCATTCCCAGCCCAGGCCCCAGGCGCCGAGCGTCGGGCTTTCCCAGTCGTCCTCGACGAAGCGGATGTCATGCAGACGCGAATCGATGCCGATCGCGGCGAGCGAGCTCAGATAGAGCTCCTGGAGATTCGGCGGCGACGGCTTCATGATCACCTGGAACTGGTAGTAGTGCTGCAGCCGGTTGGGGTTCTCGCCGTAGCGGCCATCCTTCGGCCGGCGCGAGGGCTGCACGTAGGCCGCATTCCAGGGTTTTGGCCCGAGCGCGCGCAAGGTGGTCGCCGGATGGAAGGTGCCCGCCCCCATTTCCATGTCGTAAGGCTGCAGGATCACGCAGCCCTGATCGGCCCAGAACCGCTGCAGAGCGAGGATGAAACCCTGGAACGAGCGCTCCGGGCGCATGTGGGCGGCAAGTGAATCCATCGTCGGGAGGCGTCTCGCGAGCGGGTGAAAAGCGCGCGGGACCGTATCGGCGGCGGAGACTGGAATCAAGCGAACGACGGCGCCAAGTACCGCCAAAGCGTACGAAGATCCGGCGGCTCTCGTCAGCCCGGCCGGTAGGCGCCGGTGACGGGGTCGCGGCGCAGCGTCGGAATGTCGTGCGATCGGGTGGCTTCGGCGAGCCGGGCGAGGCGCGCCTCTTCCAGCTCCTGGTTGATCCTGACGGCCGTCTTATAGGCCCACCGGACCACGGCAAGGCCACCCAGGGCACCCGCGAATGCGACGAACGGCGGCATAGGTCGATCCTTGTTCATGTCCACGCCCCCTTGAGCGCCATTGTCGCGCAACACGAGTCCAACCGCAATCGCCGTTTCGCGGCAAAACGGCGCGCTGCGTCGACGCGAGCCATCGGCCGCGGACCAGGCTCTAGAAGCCGAATCTGGCCCAAATCGCCCGACTTTCCAGCGCCGAGATCACGTCCTCAGGCAGGCCCTCCAGCGAGGCCAGCATCCCCGCGCCCGCCGACCGTCGGCCGAACAGCCCGGACAACAGCCCGGTCGCCGGCGCGATCACGGGGGTCAGGACTTTTTCACCATAGCGGGCGCGCAGCGTCGAGCGCAGATCGCCGATACCGTCCGCCAGGCCGAGCGAAACCGAGGTCTCGCCCGCCCAGTATTCGCCGGTGAACAGCACATCTTCGGCGCCCTTCAGCCGCGCGCCGCGGCTTTTCTTCACCAGCGCAATGAAGATCGTGTGGATCTCGCGCTGGATCGCCTTCAATCGCGCCACATCGTCGGGGTCCTCCGGGAGGAACGGATCGAGCATCGCCTTGTGCTCGCCCGCGGTATAAAGCCTGCGCTCCACGCCGACCTTCCTGATCAACTCGGTGAGCCCGAAGGAGCCGCCGACCACGCCGATCGAACCGAGAATCGAGGACGGATCGCAGAAGATCTCGTCGCCCGCGCAGGCCAGCATGTAGCCGCCGGAGGCCGCGACGTCCTCGACGAAAACCAGTACCGGCAGATTTTTTTCCTCGGCGAGCTGGCGAATCCGCAAGTAGATCTGGCGCGACTGAACCGGAGATCCGCCGGGCGAATTGATCAGGAGCGCCACCGCCTTGGCATTCCGGGTCGCAAACGCCCGCTCCAGTGTCCTGGCGATGGCGGCGAGCGTCATGCCGGGCCGTAGCGGCGTCACCGCGCCGATCACGCCGGACAGCCGGACCACGGGCACCACGGCGGTTCCGCGGCGGAAACGCGCAGGAAGCCATTCCGCGCAGCGGTCGATCAGCGCCGGCCATCCAGTGCGACCATTTAATTTTTCAGCCATTCAGGTTCCTCGAATTAACCACTATTTATACCGCTAGTGTCAGCAAGCGAAGGGAACGCCGTCTACGTCCCAGGCGTTGCTTGGCTGCAGGGCTGCAGCGGAGAAAAACATGAAAATATATCTGCTCATGCTGCTCATCGGTACCATCCTGACCGCTGTTCGGCTCACCTCTGTTGGAAAACAAAGTTCCGAGCGGATGCCGCAATAGCAACTTCTCATGGTTTCGCGAACGGCAAGCCGGGGCCTGCCGGTATTTCTGCGGCCAGTTGCTTTGGCTCCGCCGACTCGTCATTGAGCATCAGCGGCGGTTCCAGCCTGGTCGGCGCCCTGCCGCCCTTGACGGCGCGAACCAGCACGCGGATGGCAGGCCTTGTCGGCTCGCCATGGACCGGCAGGATCGACAGACTGCCGAAGCCGCGCGCCAGTGCCGCCAGCACCTCCGAGATGCCGTCGGCGCGCCAGATCAAAGCCAGCACGCCGCCTGATTTGAGGATCCGCCTGCCGGCGTGGAGCCAGCGCTCCAGCGTCAGGGGATTCGCCATATGCGCGCACAGACGCTCCTTGTCGGGTGAGGCGCGATGCCGTGCAGCATCGTTGAACGGCGGATTCATCAGGACGACATCGACGCTGTCGGGCAATAGCCCCTTGGCGGCAAAGGCATCGGCGGCAGCCGCCACATCCAGCACCACGACATCGGCTGCAATCGCGTTGGCGCGGGCGTTGGCGCGCGCCAGCGCCGCCAGCCGCTCATTGATCTCGATCAACACCAGATCGATCGCACCGACGCGGCTTGCGACCGCAAGCCCGGCGGCGCCGACGCCGGCGCCGAATTCCACCACGCGATGACCGGGGCGTGCCGGCGTGGCACCGGCCAGCAGCACGGCGTCGTGGCCGACGCGGTGGCCGGATCGCGGTTGAAGCAGCCGCAGTTGACCGCCAAGAAACGCATCCTCCGTGGTATCGGAATCGATCAGGCGATCACTCATCGGGCCGCAGTTCGTGAGAAAGGCCGGCGTCGGTCAAGAGCCGCCGCGCCGCTCTGACATCGTCGTCATGGACCAGAATTCGCCGCGGCAGGATGCCGAGTGACCCCTCGATCACGCTCATGTTCTGGTCCAGCACCAGATGATCGATATCGGCGCCATCGAGCAGCGCGCCGACCGCCGAAACCAGCACAATATCGTTGGTCCGAACTAATTCCCGCAATTCGTCGCTCCTCTGGCGCCAAACCCGCACGATGTTGTCAGTCATCATGCCCTTGCCGCATCGCGCCGCACTTTCTATTGTCTCCCCTGAGGATAGCAAATTCGGAGACCGGCGTGGCGGTTATTGTACCCTTCGAGAGCCCTTCGGGGGCGTCCATCGAGGCGCTGGTCGCTCTCGTCGCCGCCGACATGGAGCGTGTCAACGCCGCCATCCTGGCGCGAACCGGCTCCGAAGTGACCATGATCCCCGAGGTCGCCAACCACCTGATTTCGTCGGGCGGCAAGCGGCTGCGCCCGATGCTGACGCTGGCGATGGCCGGCCTCACCGGCTATACCGGTGACGGCCATATCAAGCTCGCAGCGGCGGTGGAGTTCATGCATACCGCGACGCTGCTGCATGACGACGTGGTCGACGAAAGCGAGCTCAGGCGCGGCAAGCTGTCGGCGCGGATGTTGTGGGGCAACGAGGCGAGCGTCCTGGTCGGCGACTTCCTGCTCGGACAGGCGTTCCGCATGATGGTCGAGGTCGGCTCGCTGCGCGCGCTCGACATTCTCTCCGCCGCGGCCGCGACCATCGCCGAGGGTGAGGTGATGCAGCTTGCCGCCGCCAAGAATACCGCGACCACCGAGGACGAATATCTCGCCGTGATCCGTGGCAAGACCGCCGAGCTGTTCGCCGCCGCCTGCGAGGTCGGCCCCGTGCTCGCCAACCGGCCGAAGGCCGAGCAGACCGCATGCCGCTCGGTCGGCATGAATCTCGGCATCGCGTTCCAGCTGGTCGACGACGTGCTGGACTACGGCGGCAAGTCGGCCAAGCTTGGCAAGAATGTCGGCGACGATTTCCGCGAGGGCAAGATCACCCTGCCGGTGGTGCTGGCGTTCCGCCGCGGCAGCGACTCCGAGCGCGCGTTCTGGGTCAAAGCGCTGGAGCGCGGCGACATCAGCGACAGCGACCTCGATCATGCGATCGGCCTGATGAGCAAGCATCGCGCGCTCGAAGACACGATCAATCGCGCCCAGCATTACGGCGCGATGGCAGTCGACGCGCTGGCGCTGTTTCCAGCCTCCGCCATGAAGACGGCGCTGGAGCAGGTCGTCGCGTTCTGCCTGGCGCGATCGCATTGAGCGCTGTCGGCGCGATCGGGGCTGCGAGCTTTTCGCTGTTTCTTGCTGCCGCGCTGATCATTGCGGCAGTTCCCGGTGCTGGCATTTTTTACGTGGCGGCACGGACGCTGTCGGGCGGCCGCGCCGCCGGGATCGCGTCCACATCGGGAACGGCGCTCGGCGGGCTGGTCCATGTGATCGCGGGCGGCGTCGGCGTCTCGGCTCTGGTGCTTGCCAGCGCACAGCTTTTTGCCGCACTCAAATTTGCAGGCGCGCTCTATCTGATCTGGCTTGGCATCAAGACATTTCGCGATGCCGGCCATGTCCCCTCGGTGCAAACAGACGATGTCGGCGCCAGGCGGGCATTTTGGCAGGGCGCAGCCGTCGAGGCGCTGAATCCCAAGACCGCGGCATTCTTCCTGGCGTTCATCCCGCAATTCCTCAATCCGGCGGCACCCAATCCAGCGCTGCAATTCGTCATGCTCGGCCTGATCTCGGTCGCGCTGAACAGCTCTGCCGACCTCATCGTGGTCCTCATTGTCGCGGCAACGCGCGCGAGACTTGTGGGCAGGCCAGGCCTCACGCAGCGCCTGCGGCAAGGTTCCGGGCTGTTCATTGCCGGACTTGGCGTATCGCTGGCGCTGACGCGACGGCCGCTCGCGAATTGAAAGGTAGCATGCAAAGTGGGCAAGGCGCGCTTGCGCCGTGCCACCATTCGCGACGACCAAAGATCGGTCGGCACGCGAACGACTCTCCTCCTCCAACTGGAAACGTAGCTCAACCATCGTCGTCCCGGCGAACGCCGGGACCTATAACCACAGGCTTTCGTTGTTGACATCCGACGTCGGCCCAGCGTGCCCGAAATGACCGCCTGGGGTCATGGGCCCGGCGTTCGCCGGGACGACGCTTTGATGGGTGCTACGGTCTGCTACGACTCCACGTGCGGGTAACGACGGCTAGCTCAACGTCCCCGCATGCACCCACCATCCGGGATGCTGGGCCTCGATCTGTTGCGCGGCGCGTTGCGCATGAGCGGGGCTCGAGAACAGCGCAAAGCAGGTGGCGCCCGAACCGGACATCCGCGTCAGCTGCGCGCCGTCGCTTGCGCGCAGCGCCGCCAGCACCTCGCCGATGACCGGCTGAACGCGTCTCGCGGGCGCCTCGAGATCATTGCCGACCAGCGAGAGCGTCCGGACCCAGTCGGCAATCGATGCGCCGGCCTCAGGCCAGGCAGGGGCCTGGATCAGATCCGCGATACCGACCAGAAGCTCACCGTTGCGCAAGCCGAGCGCGGCAAACACATCCTTGGTCGCGACGCCGACGCGCGGGTTGACCAACACGCAGGGCAGCTCCGGCACATTCAACGGCAGCAAGGTCTCACCGACGCCGGTCATATCGCAGGCGCGCGAGGCCAGACAGACCGGCACATCGGCGCCCGTCACCAGCGCGACCTCGCGCAAGCGCGGGTCGTCCAACAGGAGGCCGTTCCGCCG
>NZ_JBAURI010000703.1:0-2881 GCF_049581145.1 Bradyrhizobium sp. | reverse complement strand
TGTCGCGATCCAGGAAATCCCCGAGATCAATTGGGGAATGTACGGCAAGCAGGTCAACCTGTGCCTGATGCGTGCGCCGGCGACGGCGTAACCAACTTTTAACAGCCTGCATCGGTCCCGCCGTCGTTTCAGACGAGATCCAGAAGAAGCGCCCGCGCGTCGCGAACCGCGCGGGCATTCTCGCCGCCCTCGATCATGTCCAGGATCGGCTGCAACAGGGATCGGCAGTCGCAATCGCCAGCCTTCCCCCGCCTTAATTTCACGAGCGCAGTTGCCGCACGCAGCTCGTGCACCCGCGCTTCCTGCTGTCGCGCGATATCGAGGGCCTGCAGGAAGGCAGCCTCGGCGCCGGCTACATCGGGCTCTGCTTGTGCGAGCTTTGCCAATCCTGCCAGGCGATATAGTTCGGCGAGCCACCATTGTTCGCCGGATCGGTTGGCAAACTCGAAGGCCTCTCGCAGGATCAGGGCCGCCTCCGACACTTCGCCGATTTTCAGCAGCGCGTCGGCAAGGAACGCCAGGAAACATGAATCGCCAAGATGCGCGCCGGTCGCGTGCTGCGCCTTGATCGCATCCCGAAACGCCGCGATGTTTTCGGGGGTCGGCTTCCGCATCGAGCGCGCGCATGCCTGCGACAACGCGGCAAACAGCCGGAACTGCGCCACATTCTTTTCGGCGCAATAATCGACGAGCTCGGCGCTGCGCTGCTCGCACTCTTCAGCCTTGCCGGACAGGAGCGCGGGCCACACCACGCCGAAGAAGGTGCAGGCCGCGATCGTCGGCGGGTGTCCATGGTCGCGGAGCTCGGCCTTCACCTGGTCGGCAATCTGTTCCGACTGGTCGAGTAGCCCGAGCTGCATCAGCGCCCACAGCTTGTAGCAGAGGATGGCGAGACCGGGATCGATGCCGAACCGGTAGCTCGGCAACTCGCTATCGATGAGATCGCGATATTCCTCCGCCACGCGCAGGGTCGCCAGCGCCTGACGGTGCCGTCCCATGAAGTGCTGCACCGAACCGAGCGCGCGATAGCTGAGCAGGCGAAAGGCGGGATCGCTTTGCTGCTCGGAGAGCTCCACCATCTGCAGGGCGATGTTCAGCGCCGCGGTCATCCTGGCGGCGGCATAATTTGCGGCGCAAAGGCTGTGCAATACGAAGATGCGCTGCAGATCCGAGCCGGTTCCGGCATCGAGGATCCGCTCCGCGGCCATCAGCGCGGCCACGGTTTCGGGCGCGCTGTAGCCCCTCAGCGGCAGAAGCGCATTCGCATGCGTCAGATGCAGCGACAGCTCGAGGGCATGCCGATCGGACGCTTGCGCAAGCTGCGGCACCAGCGCGAGCCCGGACACGATATGGCGATCGGCCTCGGTCGGAGCCGATCTGGACAGAGCGCGTTCCGCGGCGGCATGCCAGTAGCGCACCGCCTGCTCGCTCAGGCCTGCTTCGGTGTAGTGATGCGCGATGATCGCCGGCGCGGACTCGATCTTATCAGGGAAATGCTCGACCAGCGCGCGCGCGATATCGGCGTGGATGTGCTGACGACGGCTGCGCAGGAGCGAAGCATAGGCGGTGTCTTGCACCAAGGCATGCTTGAAGATATAGGTCGCTTCGGGCGGCGAGCCGCGGGCATAGACCAGTTCGGACTCGATCAGCTCGCGAAGCGCGTTCTGCAGTTGCGCGTCCTTGATGGGCGAAATCGCCTCCAGGAGGCGGTAGGAGAACTCTCGGCCGATGGTCGCGCCGATCTGCGCCGTCTCCTTGACCGGCGAGAGCCGATCAAGCCGCGCCATCAGCGAGTCCTGCAGCGTCGCGGGAATGGCGAGCGGCGTGAGCTCGCGGGCGAATACGTAAGTATTGCCTTCCACCCGCAGCAATCCCGACTCCAGCACGGTTTTCGTCAGTTCCTCGACGAACAGCGGAACGCCGTCGGTTTTGACCAGGATCTCCTCCATGACTTCAGCGGGAAGCGACTTGCCGCCAGTGACCTGATCGACCATCGAGACGGTCTGTCGCCGGCCGAAGCGATTGAGGGACAGGGTGGTGACGAGCGCGCGGCCGGTCCAGGGCGGCGCGTATTCGGGCCGGTATGTCACCACGAACAGCACCGGCAATTCCTGCAGCCGCTCGACCAGGCGGCTGAACACGTCGCGGGACGACGGATCGATCCAGTGCACATCCTCCAGCAAGGCAAGCACTGGACCTTGCCGGGTCAGGTCGACGAACAGGGAAATCAGCGCGGCGACGGTGCGCTCCCGTAGTTCCGCCGGCGACATCTCGGGCAGATTATATCGGCCACTGGTCGGAACCGAGAGCAGCGAAGCGATCAGCGCCGTCATTTCCGTCTTGCCGTTCGGTCCGGACAAAGCAGTCAGCCTCTCGAGCTTGTCGAGCCGCGTGGCGGCCGGCTCGTCGCTGACAAGGCCGGCGGCATGCCATATCTGGCCGATGATCGGATAGAACGCATCGTTAATGTGATGCGGCGAGCATTGATAGCGCATGACCGTGCTGCTCTGCTCGCCGATCCGGCTGCGGAGCTCGGCGATGGTGCGCGACTTGCCGATGCCCGCCTCGCCGCACAGCAGAACGACATGCCCCTCACCTTCGGTCGCGCCGCGCCAGCGATCCATCAAGAACGAGACTTCGTGTTCGCGACCGACGAATTCGGTCAAGGCCTCGGCCCGCGACGCCTCGAACCGGTCGACGTGAACGGCTTCGCCCAACAGCGACCAGGCATGAACCGCGGCATCGAAGCCCTTGACGGCAAGCGGTCCCAGCGGCTTGAGCTTGAATGCCCTGCCCAGCAGCCGCCGCGTCGCCTCGGCGACCACGATCCCGCCGGGCTCGGCAAGGCTCTGCAGCCGGGCCGCCAGATTGGGCGTGTCGC
>NZ_JBAURI010000702.1:0-3488 GCF_049581145.1 Bradyrhizobium sp. | reverse complement strand
GCATAAACATGATCGGGTCTGGCCGCGGCGCCGAGCCGTCAATCCCTCCACGGCGTCTCGCCGCGCGCAATGCGCTCGGAAATTTCAGCCTGAAACGCCGGGGGACCGAAGGCGAACCAGTCTGCTTCGATCTGATAGATCAGCAGCCGCTTGTTGTCCGAACTGAACTTCATCAGCCAGTCCAGCGCCTTCTTCTTCGGGCGCGTGCCGGCCGCGACCAGCACGTCAACCGGCAAGCCGTGCCACATGAAATTAGCGGCCAGCATGATCACGTCGGACCGGTCCGGGCGCATCCAGTCCGGCAGCGGGCTTGAGGCGACCAGCCATCCGCAGACAAATTGCCGGCACGGATCCTGCGGCCGCTCATCGTAGATCGCGCAACCATGGTCGATTCGAAACGGACAGGGCTTGCCATCCCTGACCTGATGTCCGCGCACCTCGATGCGAAGCCAGCCATCGCAGCAGGCCGTGCAGGTGCCGCAGCTTCGTCCTTTGCTCGATTGCATCAAAATCGGCACCCTCTTGCCTCAAGACAAACCGAGCGATGCATACAACATACAATGCCGGCTTCGGCAGCTGCCGAGGAGTTTCGGATCCTCCGCAATCGGAGCTGATCCAACGCGACTAAATGTCAGTGACGCTGCCCTTCTCGGCGACGAGCAAACCAAAAACCAAAGAAGCAAATTGACAGCTGGAATATTGTATACCACAATTGCGAAAATTTTGACCATCGGGAAGGAGATTGCCATGCGAGTCGGAGACATCCTGCGCCAGAGGAAAACCACCCGCGTCGTCACGGTCCGGATGAACGAGACAGTCGGCGTTGCCGCGCAGTTGATGCGCACCAGCAATATCAGCGCGCTGGTGGTCAAGGACGTCGTGCGCACCGAAGGCAATACGGCGGCCGGCATGTTCACCGAGCGCGACGTCGTGCGTGCGATTGCCGAGCACGGCGCGGCTGGCGCGAATCTGAAGGTTTCGCAGTTGATCTCGGTGCAGAAACTGGTCGCCTGCTCGTCAGGCGACACGCTGGAACACGCCCGTCATCTGATGAACGTACACCACATCCGGCATTTGCCGGTGATCGACGATTTCAGCCTCGCCGGCGTCATCAGCATGCGCGACATTTCCTCCGCGTTCGACGACGCGGCGAGCCACGCGCAGCAGGCGCTGTCCGCCTGACCTCACGGCTTGCCTGGCGCCTTCGCCCTCCGGCGTGATTGTCCAGCCCTGCTTTTTGCATGATCGCGTTGCCGGCACGGCTCCGCGCGCAGGTGGACATCCGCCGTCGGCGACGGCATCCTGCCTCCCGAAAACGCAGCAGAAAATCAGTGCGCGGGCGGCCGCGCCGAGGGAGCGCAGGGACGATGCTGAAAACACGGTTTACCGAACTGGTCGGCGTCGAGCACCCGATCGTGCAGGGCGGCATGCAATGGGTGGGCCGCGCCGAACTGGTGGCCGCGGTCGCCAATGCCGGCGCGCTCGGCTTCATCACCGCGCTGACGCAGCCGACGCCGGAGGACCTCGTCAAGGAAATCGCCCGCTGCCGCGGCCTGACCGACAAGCCGTTCGGCGTCAACCTGACCATCCTGCCCTCGATCAAGCCGCCGCCCTACGCCGAATACCGTCAGGCCATCGTCGAGAGCGGCATCAAGGTGGTGGAGACGGCCGGCAACAAGCCGCAGGAGCACGTCACCGAATTCAAGAAACACGGCATCAAGGTCGTGCACAAGTGCACCAGCGTCCGCCACGCGCTGTCCGCGGAGCGCATGGGCGTCGACGCGATCTCGATCGACGGCTTCGAATGCGCGGGCCATCCCGGCGAGGACGATACCCCCGGCCTGATCCTGATCCCGGTCGCCGCCGACAAGGTGAAGATCCCGATGATCGCCTCGGGCGGGTTCGGCGACGGCCGCGGCCTGGTCGCGGCGCTGGCGCTCGGGGCCGAAGGCATCAACATGGGCACGCGCTTCATGTGCACCAAGGAGAGCCCGATCCATCAGCTGATCAAGGAGAAGATCGTCGCCAACGACGAGCGTGAGACCGAGCTGATCTTCCGCACCATGCGCAACACCTCGCGCGTCGCCAGGAACGCGGTGTCGACCAAGGTCGTCGCGATGGAAAAGGAAGGCGCGACCTTCGAGCAGGTCCGCGAACTCGTGGCGGGGGCGCGCGGCAAGATGGTGTATGCCACCGGCGACGCCGATGAGGGCATCTGGTCCGCCGGCCAGGTGCAGGGGCTGATCCACGACATCCCAAGCTGCGCCGAACTGGTCTCCCGCATCGTGCGCGAGGCGGAAACCATCATCCGCGGCCGGCTGCAAGCCATGATGTCTGGCCCGCAACGCGAGGCCGCGGAATAAGCGACCATGGCGACTTCAAGCGAAGCCAACCTTCGGTTCGCGATCCGCGAACGCGTCAAACAACAAGTCCTGACAGGAATGATCCGATGAAGGCCTATGTCTACGGCGCCAACGGCGCGGCGATCACCGACGTTGCAAAGCCGACGCCGAAGGGCACGCAGGTGCTGGTTCGCGTCCACGCCTGCGGCCTCAACCGCGCTGACCTCGGCATGACCAAGGGTCACGTGCATGGCGCAGCCGGCGGCCTCGGCACCGTGCTCGGCATGGAATGGGCCGGCGAAGTCGCCGAACTCGGACCCGACGCCAGGGGCGTTGCGGTCGGCGACAAGATCATGGGATCGGGCGCTGCCGCCTTCGCGGAATATACCCTCGCCGATCACGGCCGGCTGTTCCGCGCGCCCTCGAACATGAATTTCGAGGACGCCGCCACCCTTCCCGTGGCGCTCGCCACCATGCACAACGCGGTCATCACCAATGGCGGCCTGAAGCCGGGCCAGAGCGTGCTCATTCAGGGCGCAAGCTCGGGTGTCGGCCTGATGGCGATGCAGATCGCCAAACTCAAGGGCGCTTCGCTGGTGATCGGCTCTTCGACCGATGCGGCGCGCCGCTCCCGGCTGAAGGAATACGGCGCCGACCTCGCGGTGGATTCCTCCGATCCTACCTGGGTCGAGCAGGTTCTGAAGGCGACCAATGGCGAAGGCGTCGATCTCATCGTCGACCAGGTCTCGGGCAAGGTCGCAAACCAGAACCTCGCCGCCACCAGGATCACGGGCCGCATCGTCAATGTCGGCAGGCTCGGCGGCACCCACGCCGATTTCAATTTCGATCTGCATGCCGCACGACGGATCCACTATATCGGCGTTACCTTCCGCACCCGCTCAATCCTGGAAATCCGCGACATCTTCGACGAGGTCCGCAAGGACATCTGGGGCGCGGTGGAATCGCGCAAGCTGCAATTGCCGATCGACAAGGTTTTCAAGTTCGACGACATCGGCAAGGCGTTCGAGCACATGGAAGCCAACAAGCATCTCGGCAAGATCGTCGTGACGCTGTGATGTCGGTTCGCTGAAACCAGCAACAATTCCAAGGACAACTCCAAGAAGAACTCAAAGAGCAATTCAAGGC
>NZ_JBAURI010000701.1:0-8436 GCF_049581145.1 Bradyrhizobium sp. | reverse complement strand
GGCGACCGTCAATCGCCTCAGAACGCTGACGGGCTTCGAGGAGGTGCGCGCGCCGTTCGATGGCGTGATCAGCGCGCGGAATATCGACGTCGGCGATCTCGTGAATGCCGACAACGGCAGCGGCACGCCGATGTTTTCCATCGTCAAGGACGATGTGTTGCGTGTCGCCGTCAACGTGCCCCAGACCCAGGCCGCGGGCATCAAGGACGGGTTGCAGGCCAAGGTGAATGTCTTTGAACTGCCCGACCGCACCTTCTCCGGCACCGTCGCGCGCAATGCCGGCGCGCTGCTGGCGGCGAGCCGCACCCTGCCGGTGCAGGTCGATGTCAGAAATCCCGATCATGCCCTGAAGGCCGGCATCTTCGTCAATGTCGAAATCGACGTGCCGCGGGAACATCCCAATGTCGAGATCCCGGCCGAGGCCCTGGTCTTCAATCAGCAGGGGCTGCGCGTCGCGACGGTCCGGGACGGCAAGATCCACCTGCAGCAGGTGGTGATTTACCGCGACCGCGGCGAGAGCCTCGAACTGGCGAGCGGGCTCAATGGCGGCGACCAGGTGGTGCTGAATCCCCCCACGACGACGCATGAGGGCCAGAAGGTCCGCATCAACCAGCCAGGCGATGGCGCAAATCGCCAGCAGGTGGCCTCCGACGGGCAGAACGCTCAACCCAAGTAAGGTTTGCGCGCCTGCGCTTTGCCTGGCTCAGCTCGACATCGTGGCTCAGCTCGACAGCGGATCGGCGATGCTTTCGAGCGATTTGCCCTCCGCGTCGATGCCGAACTTGAATTCGACGCCAGCCGCAACGAGCAGAAGCAGCGCTGCGAGCATGTAGCCGGCGCTGACATGCCACGCCGAGCCGGATTCGATCAGCCATCCGAACACGGATGGCGCGATGCTGCCCCCGGCCGCCGTGCCGATGGCATAGAAGCAGGCGATCGCCAGCGCCCGCGTTTCCAAGGGAAAGATCTCGCTTGCCGTCAGATAGGCCGAGCTCGCGGCTGCCGAAGCAAAGAAGAAGATCGCGACCCAGGCGATGGTCTGGGTCGTGGCGGTGAGCAGGCCGCTTCCAAACAGGACGGCGGTCGCGAACAGCAGCACGCCGCTGAGCGCGAAAGTGCCGGCGATCATCGTGCGGCGGCCCACGGTATCGAACAGCGAACCGAGCAGCAGCGGCCCGCAGAAATTGCCGATCGCCAGCGGCAGCACGTAATAGCCGATGCGCTGCTGCGGCACCTGGTAGAAATGCGCGAGGATCAGGCCGAAGGTGAAAAATACCGAGTTGTAGAGGAATGACTGCGCGATCATCAGCGTCAGCGCGAGAATGCTGCGTTCGCGATATTTGCCCAGCATCGCGGCAAAGATCAGTTCGAGCCCGAACGATTTGCGCGGATGAACGGTCAGGCTTTGCCGGGGCTGCGGCAGCTTGGCCGCGGTGTCCCGCTCGACGCGCGCCTCAATCTCGCGAACCGTCGTTTCCGCGTCCTTGTCGCGACAATGCGTGACCAGCCAGCGCGGGCTTTCCGGGACGAAGCGCCGCAACAGCAGGATGCTGGTACCGAGGACCGCGCCGATGCCGAAGCCGAGCCGCCAGCCGACGTTGGCAGCGAACAGGTTCGGGTCGAGCAGCACGGGAGCGGCCAGCGCGCCGCAGGCCGCGCCGAGCCAGAAGCTGCCGTTGACGATCAGATCGACCCGGCCGCGATACTTGGCCGGAATCAGCTCGTCGATCGCCGAGTTGACGGCGGCGTATTCGCCGCCGATGCCAAGACCGGTGATGAGCCGAAAGATCGCGAAACTCCAGAAGTCCCAGGCGAAAGCGCTGAGCAGCACGCCGCACAGATAGATCAGCAGCGTGACATAGAACACCAGCCGCCGTCCGAAGCGGTCGGTGATCCAGCCGAAGCCAAGCGCGCCGATGACCGCACCGACCACATAAAAGGAGGCGATCGCGCCGAGATTGGAGCTCGACAAATGAAGGGTGCTCGTGCTTTGCAGCGCGGGTCCGAGCGAGCCGACGATGGTGACTTCGAGCCCATCGAGAATCCAGGTGATGCCGAGACCAAGCACCACGAGAACATGAAAGCGGCTCCATGGCAGCCGATCGAGCCGAAACGGGATGTCGGTTTGCACGGCGCCGGCGGGTGGGGAGGAGTCCTGCATCGGGATTCGCGGGTTGAGCTGGCGTCGACGCGGGGACATGGGTCGTGTCGAGCGAGCTGATGACGACCGTACTCAACGCGCGCCTGCCGATCGGGTTCGCGCCACATCACGAGAATCCGTTGAGCCGACGTGTCCCGGAAGGTGTCCCGCTGCCATCCGGCGCAGAGCCCATGTTTTGAATATCCCTGTCAAATGTCCTTCAAATGTCCTTGGCGCTGTCGCCGCCGGTGACTTCATATTCGGCGCCGGTCACCATGTTGGCCGCGTCCGAGGCGAGAAAGACCGCGGCCGGCGAAATGTCGTCCGGCTGCAGCCAGCCGACCTTGAGCGGCACGGTCGGGGCGCGGATATCCCATGCCTGCTGCGGCGAGGGCTGCTCATCCTTGCGGCCGGTCTCGCCGATCGATTCGCTGAGCCGCTTCTCGTAGCGCGTGAGCGCCGTATCGACCAGACCGGGGATCAGCGCGTTCACCGTGATGTTGTGCTCGCCGAGTTCCATCGCCGCCGACTTCATCAGGCCGAGAATGCCCCATTTCGACGCCGAGTAGCTCGATGCATCCTTGGTGCCGTGCTTGCCCTGCATCGAGGACAGCAGGATGAAGCGCCCCTTCTTGCGGGCCACCATCTTTGGCGCGAAAGCCCTCACCGTATTGGCGGTGCCGTTCAGATTGTTGTCGATGACGTCGCGCCAGTCCGCATCCTGCATCTCCAACAGCGGCACCCAGCGCTGGATTGCGGCGTCCGCCACCACGATGTCGATCCTGCCGAAGGTCTGCTCGATCGCATCGGCGGCGGCGCGCAAGGCGGCAATGTCCCGGACATCGGCCTTGATGGCTTCGCCGCGCCGTCCATAGCTGCGGATCTGGCGCACCGTTTCGTCGAGTTCTTCCGGCGTGGCGGGTACGGCATTCGACGCGGTGGAGACCGGACCCGCGATATCGATCGCCACGACGTCGGCGCCGTTCGCGGCCATCTCAACCGCAATGGCGCGACCGATGCCCCGTGCGGCGCCCGTGACCACGGCGACCTTGTCGCTCAGCATCGAACCGCGCCCCGGGCGGATCGGACCCGCGCTCCTTTCGGCGGGCGGCTCCGGAACGGGCTGGCCATTGAGTTCGCGGGGATCGGTGTCGGATCGCTGCTGTGCGGCCGCCTTGCTGATCGCCGCAAAGGCGGTGGCCGCCGCCGCACCCTTGAGCACGCCACGCCGCGCTGAATCGTAGTCTGCCATCAATGGCTCCCGTGTTGATCATCGTCAACCAGGAGACCTGTCAGACGTTCCTGCCGGCGCGCATCCGCGTCAGCGGGTCGCCACTGACGGCAAAAAAAGAAGCCCCGCTGCGGGGCTTCTCGAGCTTGGCATCGTGCATCCGACCACGGCGCGGACCGTCACCTGCCACCGGGGGTTGGACCATTGTTGTTGTTGGTACCGGGTCCGACATTGCCCTCGCTCGACGGGTTGGCCGAACTGTTGGACTTCATGTTGGAGCCCGTCGTCATCGATGAATGGGACATGTTGGAGCCCGTCGTCATCGACGAATGGGACCTGGTGTGCTTGTGCGACTTCGCTTGCGCAGCAAGCGGCGCGCCCGCAAGGCCAGCGGCGACGAGCACGGCGATCGCTGTTCCGGTTTTCTTCATGAAAAGGACTCCTTCGGTTGAATGATGCGACGGAGCAACTCACGGCATTGACAAGCGTTCCTGTTGGACGCTGCTACCGGTGCGCCTGCTGACGTGATCGGAGGACCGCCGCATCGTCCTCGCGCTTCGCATCACGCATGTGATGCGCCACCGAGGCGAACTTCATTGCGGTGTCGGCATTGCGGCGCGGCCCCGCGTTCAGCGGACCCTCGTGCCAATGCCAATCGAGCCTCTGCCAATCGAGCCTCTGGGGCTCTTTCGCCGGGGCGAACTCGTTGGGCCTCACTCGGCTGGGTGGCCGGGGTTCGCGCGATGGCGGCCGCGACTATCTGAATCTTAAATCGCTATTCTAGCGCGGGTTGCGAATCGTCGCGACGGCTGCAGCCGATTTTCCAGATCAAGTTTTCCTGTTTTGCGCCCGCATCGACGCGAAGCGTAGGGTTCCGCCTGGAACAGCCTGGAACTTAAGTCCTGCGCCGCGATTGTCGTCGGAACTTGTCGCGCCGCGAGCGTCCTGAGATTCTGGATCGATGAACATCCTCGACCCTCAAGGTCCAATCGCCGCGGCCGATAAAACGATCCTGCTCGACTCGATCGCGATCATGCTGGCGATCGTGTTGCCGACGATCGTTGCGATTTTCGCCTTCGCTTTCTGGTTTCGGCAATCCAACGACCGCGCGACCTACTGGCCGGACTGGGCCTATTCCGGACGTCTCGAACTCGTAGTCTGGTCGATTCCGGCATTGACCGTCATTCTGCTGGGCGGCGTCGCCTGGATCGGCGCGCACCAGCTCGACCCGGCGCATCCCGTCGAAGGCACGGGGGCCGGCGTGACGGTCGAGGTCGTGTCGCTCGATTGGAAATGGCTGTTCATCTATCCGGACCAGCGCGTCGCTACCGTCAATGAACTGGTCGTCCCGGTCGGATCGCCGCTGCACTTGCAGCTGACGTCGGGCAGCGTGATGAACGCGTTCTTCGTCCCGCAGCTGGGCAGCATGATCTACACCATGAACGGCATGGTCACCCGGCTCGAGCTCCGCGCCGATGAAGTCGGCAACTATCAAGGCTTGTCGTCGCATTTTTCCGGCGACGGCTTTCCCGACATGCTGTTCGACGTCCAGGTGATGTCCCAACCGCAGTTTTCCGACTGGGCCAGCAGCACCGAGCGCAGCGGTCAAGCGCTGAATGCCGATGTCTATCGCAAGCTCTCCGAGCAATCGATCGAGACGACCAAGACCAAATACCGGCTCGACGATCCGGAGCTGTTCCAGGCGATCGCGACCCAGCGCATTCCGCCAGGGCCGGGGCCCCGTTTGACCACCAATCTGGCCAGACCGGAGAGCGGAGCGAGCAATGTTCGGTAAGTTGAGCCTGTCTGCCATTCCGCTCCATCAGCCAATTCCGCTGGTCGCGGGCGCCGTCGTGCTGGTTGCTATCCTCGCAGTACTCGGCTGGGTCATCGCGAAGGGGCACTTGCCCTATCTCTGGCGCGAATGGATCACCAGCGTCGATCACAAGCGGATCGGGGTGATGTATACCCTGCTGGCGATGGTGATGCTGCTGCGGGGATTTTCCGATGCCATCATGATGCGCGCGCAGCAGGCGGTGGCCTTTCATGCGCAGGGCTTTCTGCCGCCCGAGCACTATGACCAGATCTTTTCCGCACACGGCACCATCATGATCTTCTTCGTGGCGATGCCATTCGTGATCGGACTGATGAATCTGGTGGTGCCCCTGCAACTCGGCGTGCGTGACGTGGCGTTTCCGACGCTGAACTCGGTCGGTTTCTGGCTCACCGCGACCGGCGCGCTGCTGGTCAACATCTCGCTGGTGGTCGGCGAATTTGCGCGCACTGGCTGGCTGCCCTATCCGCCGCTGTCGGAAATGACCTATTCGCCCGGCGTCGGCGTCGACTATTATGTGTGGTCGCTGGAAATTTCAGGCGTGGGGACGCTGGTTGCCGGCATCAATCTCGTCACCACCGTCCTGAAACTGCGCACCAAGGGCATGACCTATCTGCGCATGCCGATGTTCTGCTGGACGACGCTGGCGTCCAATCTCCTGATCGTCGCGGCATTTCCGATCCTGACCGCAACGCTCGCGATGTTGATCCTCGATCGCTATTTCGGCTTCCATTTCTTCACCAACGAAGCCGGCGGCAACGTCATGATGTTCATGAACCTGATCTGGGCGTGGGGCCATCCGGAAGTCTACATCCTGATCCTGCCGGCGTTCGGGATCTTCTCGGAGGTGGTCTCGACCTTCTCCGGCAAGCCGCTGTTCGGCTATCGCTCGATGGTGCTGGCCACCATGGCGATCTGCGTGATCTCCTTCATGGTGTGGCTGCATCACTTCTTCACCATGGGGGCGGGGGCCGACGTCAATGCCATCTTCGGCATCGCCAGCATGATCATCGCGGTGCCGACCGGAGTGAAGATCTACAATTGGCTGTTCACGATGTATGGCGGGCGCGTGCGCTTCACGACGCCGATGCTGTGGAGCCTCGGATTCATGGTGACTTTCCTGATCGGCGGCCTGACCGGCGTGCTTCTGGCGGTGCCGCCTGCCGACTTCCTGATGCACAACAGCCTGTTCCTGGTCGCCCATTTCCACAACGTGATCATCGGCGGCGTGCTGTTCGGCGCGTTCGCCGGCTATAACTACTGGTTTCCGAAGGCGTTCGGCTTCCGCCTGCATGAGGGGCTGGGCAAGGCCGCATTCTGGTTCTGGATCGTCGGCTTCTATGTCGCGTTCATGCCGCTCTATGTGCTTGGATTTCTCGGGATGACGCGGCGCATGCAGCATTACGATATCGCGGAATGGCGTCCGTGGCTGCTGGTGGCCGGCTTCGGCGCGATTCTGATTCTGATCGGGATCATTTTTCAGATTGCGCAGCTCGTCGTCAGCATCCGTCATCGCGACGAATTGCGCGACCACACCGGCGACCCCTGGGACGGCCGGTCGCTGGAATGGGCGACCGCGTCGCCGCCGCCGGTTTTCAATTTCGCGGTGTTGCCCGACGTCAGCGGAGAGGACGCCTATTGGAGCCTGAAGAATCGCGCCAGGCAGCAAGGCCTCGAGCAGCGTGAGCCGGAATACCACGACGTGGAAATGCCCCGCAACTCGCCGACCGGTTTCGTGTGCGCGTTCTTCGCGACCATCATGGGCTTCGCCCTGATCTGGCACATCTGGTGGATGGTCGCGCTCGGCGGGATCGGCGCGTTCGTCACTTTCGTGGTCTTTGCCTGGCGCGACCATGATGAGTACGTGATCTCGGCTGCCGAAGTCGGCCGGCTCGATCGCGCCAATCTGGCGGAACGGCGCGCTGCGCTCGGCTACGCGGGGGGCGCGTGATGGCCGACACGACGATGGCATACGCGCATGGCGACCCGCATCAGTTGCGCGGCATGGAGCAAGCCGCGATCGCACACCAGGGCCCGGCGTCGAAACGGATCGTGACCGGCTACGGCTTCTGGATCTTCCTGCTCAGCGATTTCGTGATGTTCTCGTGTTTCTTCGCGGCCTATGCGGTGCTGTCGGGGCAGACCGCCGGCGGACCGAAGGCCGCTGACCTGTTCGACCTGAGGAGCGTCGCGATCGAGACCGGCTGCCTGCTGTTGTCGAGCTTCACCTGCGGCCTCGCCAGCATCGCCGCGGACGTGCGCAACGAACGCTGGTTCCAGGTCGCGATGGCGGTGACCGCCGTGCTCGGCCTGGGGTTTCTGGCGCTGGAGGGGCGCGAGTTCGCCGGTTTCGTCGTAAGCGGCGCCGGCCCCAGCCGAAGCGCGTTTCTGTCGGCCTTCTTCACCCTGGTCGGATGCCACGGCATGCATGTCTCGGCCGGTATCCTCTGGCTTCTCACCATGATGGCGCAGGTTTACGCGAAAGGCTTTCGTGCCGACATCCAGCGGCGTTTTCTCTGCTTCGCGCTGTTCTGGCACGCGCTCGATATCATCTGGGTCGCGGTATTTTCGATCGTCTATCTTCTCGGGAGAGCCGCATGAGCGAGCAGAGCCACCAATTGCATGGTCGCAGCGATGTTGCTCCCGGCGACGAGGAGGAAGTCCGCGTCGGTCCGCGGCTGCTCGGATATGTTACCGGCCTCGGTCTCGCCATCCTGCTGACGGCGACCTCGTTCTTCATCGCCGGCACGAATCTGGTCTGGCAGCCCAGCATTCCCGTCGCGATCGTGGTGCTGGCGATCGCGCAGATGGGCGTGCACCTGGTGTTTTTCCTGCATATCACCACGGGTCCGGACAATACCAACAACGTGATGGCGCTCGCCTTCGGACTGATGGTGGTGTTCTTCGTGGTCGGCGGCTCGCTGTGGATCATGGACCACCTCAATCACAACATGATGCCGATGGACCAGCTCATGCAGATGCAGCGCTGAGCGCTGCACCGTCGGCGCCGCGGGCATCGATCAGCAAATGAAAGAGGCGGCCGGGCGGCCGCCTCTTTTGAGGTTCTTTTGATGTTCTTGGACGAGACGCCTTACTGGCAGATATGGCGACGGCCGTCTTCGCCCCTGAACCAGGTGCCTGGCTGGCAGGCATAGCCGTTCGGGCCGTCATAGCCGTAGGAGCTGCGGAAGGGCGCGGTTGCAATGGCGCCCGCGGTGCCGATCGCAGCGC
>NZ_JBAURI010000700.1:0-13989 GCF_049581145.1 Bradyrhizobium sp. | reverse complement strand
ATGCCGTAATCCGGCATCGTGGTCTTGGCGAAGATCACCGCGCCGGCCTCGCGCAGCCGCGCCGCGGGCGGCGCGTCGACCACGGCCGGGACAAGCTTGACGCTGGCGGCGCCGAGCGGCACCGCTGTGCCCTTGGTCGCGATATTGTCCTTGATCGTGGCCGGCACGCCGTCCAGGCAGCCGGCGTGCTCGCCCTTCTGCCAGCGTTCGGTGGAGGCCTTCGCCACCGCGCGCGCGCCGTCGGGATCGAAGGCGTACAGCGCCTTGATGTGCGGCTCCCAGAGCGCGACATGGGTCAGCACGTCCTCCAGCACTTCCGACGGCGAGAATTGCCTGGTGCGATAGCCCGCGATCAGGTCGACAGCGGACAGGTCGTGCAGCGAGGTGACCGCCTCTTGCGCTTCGGGTTTATGCATGGGAGCCCGCCGGCAGCCGGGTTTCGATGATGCGCGCGAACATGCTGGCGCCGATCGGCAGGATCTTGTCGTCGAGCACATAGCCGGGATTGTGCACCGGCACCGAGCCGTCGTGCCCGATCCAGAAATAGGCGCCGGGAATCGCCTGCATCATGTCGGCGAAATCCTCGCTGCCCATCTTGGGCTGCGAGCGGGTGAAGACCTTGGCGGGATCGACCACGGTGCGCGCGACCTCCTCGACCACTTTCGACTGCTCTTCCTGGTTCACCAGCACGCTGAAGATATCGCGGATGTCGGCAGTGATCTCGACCTGGAAGGCGGCCGCGATGCCGGCGCAGATCGCGCGCATGCGCTCGCGGATCAGGGCGCGGACCTCGTCGGAAAAGGCGCGCACGGTGCCGCAGAGCTTGGCCTCGCCCGGGATCACGTTATAGGCGGAGCCGGCGTGGATCTGGGTGATCGACAGCACCGCAGCCTTGAGCGGATCGACATTGCGGCTGACGATGGTCTGCAAGGCCTGGCCGAGCGTCATTGCGATCACGACGGCATCCTTCGAGCGTTCCGGCATCGCGCCATGGGCGCCATAGCCCTGAATGGTGATATCGAAGAAATCGGCGCCGGCCATCGCGGGTCCGGGCAGGATCGCGATCTCGCCGTGATTCATGTCGGGCGCATTGTGCAGGCCATAGACCTCGTCGCAGGGGAATTTCTCGAACAGCCCGTCCCTGATCATGGCGCGCGCGCCGCCGAGGCCTTCCTCGGCGGGCTGGAAGATGAAATGCACGGTGCCGTCGAAATTCCTGGTCTCGGCAAGGTAGCGCGCGGTGCCGAGCAGCATGGTGGTGTGGCCGTCATGGCCGCAGCCGTGGAACCGGCCGGGGATGGTCGAGCGCCATTTCAGGTTGGTGTTTTCTTCCATCGGCAGCGCATCCATGTCGGCGCGCAGGCCGATCCGCTTGCCGCCCGCGCCCTTGCCCTTGAGCACGCCGATCACGCCGGTGCCGCCGAGGCCGCGATGCACCTCGATGCCCCATTGCTGCAGCTTCTCGGCGACGATGCCTGAGGTGCGGACCTCTTCGAAGCCGATCTCCGGATGGGCGTGCAGATCGCGGCGGATCGCGGTGAGGTCGTCGGCGTAACCCTGGATGCGGTCGATGATGGGCATGTCTTGGTATCCGATTCCTGATTATCCGGTGGCAGACGAGGAACGCGATGTTGTCATCGCCGTGAATGCGGGTCCATTCGGCTTGAGGCGGATACCGGGGCGCAGCCGCGTCCATGGCAGCGCGGCGGGATCGGCCGGCATCGCGCCGGGCGCAGCGCAGATCAGAAGCTTTGCCGCGATCGGCTCGAAATCGGCGCGGAAATGCACCGAACTCTTGTTGACCAGGATCGCCTGCGCGGTCGGCTCGATCCCGACATAGCGGTACATCGACTGGTCCGCGAGCTGCGCCTTGTGCGAGGCGACGACGACACGGACATCGCCGATCCGCAACGCCGCCGACGGCCCCATGTCCATGTCGCGTCCGCCATAATAGGGCCCGGGGGCAACGAATTGTCCGTCCGACAGGGCTTCGACGACGAACGTTTCCCGGTAGGGCGCATCGCCGGGTATGCCGGACTTGCCGCCGAGCGACAGCGTGACGGTCGCGCCGACGCCGGCCTGATGGGCGGCGTGCGCCGATTCCGGGTCGCAGATCACGCCGGTGGCGGCGCGCATGGCGTTGTGGCGCACCAGGGCGCGCAGCATGCCGGTGGTATCGGAATCGCCGCCGGCGCCGGGATTGTCCTGGGTATCGGCGATGATGATCGGCCTGTTGGCGGTCTTCGCCAGTTCCATGGCGGTGCGGACGCCCTCGTCAGGCGCATAGATGCGGCCGTCGAAATCGTCTTCGTGGCTTTCGACCAGCGCCGCGATCTCGTCGGCGGCTGCGTCCGCATCGGCCTGGGTGCGGCCATAGGCGAACACGCTCGGCGCGCAATCGGCGAAATCGGCGGCCGGAAATCCCGGCGCAAAGGACAGCGTCGGCACCGCGTCGCTCTCGAGCATGGCGAGTTTCTGGTAGATGCCCTTGGTCGGCTGATCGTTGGTGCATTGCCAGCTGATCGGAATCAGGAACGGCAATTGGCGGAACGCCTTGGCGAAACGCTGTTTCGTCTGCAGCAGCAGCGCGAGATGCCTGGCGGCGGCGCGGCCGGTATCGGCCATGTCGACATGCGGATAGGTGCGATAGGCGATCAGGGCGTCCGCATGATCCATCATGGCCGGCGTGACGTTGGCGTGGAGATCGAGGCTCGCGACCAGCGGCACGTCGTTACCGATGATGTTGCGGACGCGGGCGAGAATTTCGCCTTCGCCGTCGTCGAGATGTTCCGTTACCATCGCGCCATGCAGGTCGAGATAGACCGCATCGAGCGGCCCCGCCGCCCTGATGCCGTCGGTCATGACCTCGACGATGCGCTCGAAGGCATCCTCGGTGACATGCGCCGACGGACTGGCGCCGCAGGCAATGGTCGGCACCAGCTCCCAGCCATTGGCACTGGCGGTCTCGATGAAGCCCGCGAGCCCGACATTGATGTTGCGCATGGTGTCGAGCACATCGGCGCTCCGCGTCATTGCGGGCCAGCCGCCGCCATGCATGAAGTCGTCGTAGGTCGCCTTGGTCGGCGCGAAGGTGTTGGTCTCGTGCAGGAAGCCGCCAACGGCAATACGGATCATCAGGGGTCTCGGCAAATGGTCGGTGCGGGACGTTAAACGCGTCGTTGCAAGGAGTGCAAGCCGCGGAGCAATTCCGTTTTGCATGCCGCGTGGGCGTCCGGTCACTGCGAGGAGCGCGAGCGACGGATCCACGCTCCGGGACTTGGGGCGGCATGGATTGCTTCCGCTGCGCTCGCAATGACGGGGTTATGCGGCCCCGGCGGCGCCCGCCATCGCGACCGGCCTGAAATTGGCGAAATCCCAGCCGCGGCCGGGGGCGGCGTCGAGCAGCGCGCGGGTATAGGGCTGTTGCGGGTTGGTCAGCACCGCCGCGGCCGGTCCCTGTTCCACGATGCGGCCGTGCTGCATCACGGCGACGTCGTCGCAGATCTGGGCTGCGACGCGCAGGTCGTGGGTGATGAACAACAGCGCGATGCCGAGCCGGGTCTGGATCTCGTCGAGCAGTTCCAGCACCTGCGCCTGCACGGAGACGTCGAGCGCCGACACGGCCTCGTCCGCCACCAGCACGTCGGGTTCGAGCGCCAGCGCCCGTGCAATGGCGATGCGCTGGCGCTGGCCGCCGGAGAACTGGTGCGGGTAACGCGAGATGCTGTCGGGCGGCAGGTCGACCAGTTCCAAGAGCTCGCGGGCCTTTGCCAGCGCGTCCTTGTGCGGCACGCCGTAATTGATCGGGCCCTCCGCGATGCTCTCGCCGATCGAGATACGCGGGTTGAGCGAACGATAGGGATCCTGGAAAATGATCTGGATGCGCTTGCGATGCGGCTGCAGCAGGCGGCGCGACAGTTCGGAGATTTCGCGGCCCACCAGCCGGATGCCGCCGGAGGTCGGATCGATCAGCCGCACGATACAGCGCGCCACGGTCGATTTGCCCGATCCGCTCTCGCCGACGATGCCGAGCGTGCGGCCCTTGCGCAGGGTCAGGGTGACGTTGTCGGCGGCTGCGACCTCGCGGACTTTGCCGAACAGAGAGCGCTCGCGATAGACCTTGCCGAGTTCATTGGCCTCCAGCACCACCGGCTCCCTGCTGTCGGGGCGCGGCGGCCGCGGCACCAGGCTCGGCACCGAGGCGAGCAGGTTGCGGGTGTAGTCCATCGTCGGCTGCCGCAGGATGGCATCGAGCGGGCCGGTCTCGACCAGCCGGCCCTGCCGCATCACGGCGACGCGGTCGGCGATCTCGGCGACCACGCCCATGTCATGGGTGATGAAGAGCACGGCGGTGCCGTGATCGCGCTGCAGGTCGCGGATCAAGGTCAGGATCTGCTTCTGGGTGGTGACATCGAGCGCGGTGGTGGGCTCGTCCGCGATCAGCAGCTTCGGCTCCAGCACCAGCGCCATCGCGATCATGATGCGCTGGCGCTGGCCGCCGGACAGCCGGTGCGGATAGGAGGCGAAGATGCGCTCCACCTCGGGCAGCCGCACCTGCTCCATCATGTCGAGGATGCGCTTGCGGCGCGCCCGCGCGTCCAGCGCGGTATGGGCGCGCAAGACCTCGTCGATCTGGCGGCCGACCGGCACCACCGGATTGAGCGCCGTCATCGGCTCCTGGAAGATCATCGCCATCGTGGTGGCGCGCAATTGCCGCAGCCTTCGATCGCTCGCGGTCAACAGTTCCTCGCCGACCAGCCTGATGCTGCCGCCCGTGGCCGCCAACGCGCCCTTCTGCAACAGCCCCATCACGGTCAGCGAGGTCACCGATTTGCCGGAGCCGCTTTCGCCGACCACGCACAGCGTCTCGCGCTCGCGGACCTGCAGGGACACGCCGTCGAGGATGCGCGCCGCTTGCGGGGTCTTGCCGAAGCCGACGACGAGATTGTCGATGTCGAGGATGATGTTGCTGGTCATGCGCGTCGCTCTCCGCCGTCATTCCGGGACGATGCGCAGCATCGAACCCGGAATCTCGAGATTCTCTGGTGCGCAATTGCGCACCATGGTTCTCGCTGCGCGAGCCCCGGAATGACGATGTGGCATCGCTTCGCTGCTTGCCACTTCGTCACTTGCCGCCCTCGCGCTGCTTCATGCGGGGATCGAGCGCGTCGCGGGCGGCGTCGCCGATCAGGTTGACGCTGAGGATCGCGAGCGAGAGCAGCAGCCCCGGCCAGAAGATCAGCGACGGCTTGATCTGAAAATAGGAGCGGCCTTCCGCCATGATGTTGCCCCAGGTCGGCGTCTCCGGGCTGATGCCGGCGCCGAGGAAGGACAGGATCGCCTCGGTGAGGATGGCGGAGGCCGCGACATAGGTGCCCTGGACGATCAGCGGCGCCACCGTGTTGGGCATCAGATGCCGCCACATGATCTTGGGCAGGCTGGAGCCGAGCGAGATCGCGGCTTCGACATAGGGCTCCTCGCGCGCCGTCAGCACCACCGAGCGCACCAGCCGCGCGACCCGCGGAATCTCCGGGATCGTGATCGCCATCATCACGGTGCCGATGCTGGCGCCGGACAGGGAGACCACGGCGATGGCGAGCAGGATGCTCGGGATCGCCATCAGCCCGTCCATGACCCGCATCATGACGGCGTCGAGCCATTTGAAGAAGCCGGCCAGGAGGCCGATGGCAAGCCCGATACCGACCGAGAACACCGCCGCGCCGAGCCCGATCAAAAGCGAGATGCGGCCGCCATAGATGATCCGCGACAGCACGTCGCGGCCATAGGCGTCGGTGCCGAGCAGGAATTCCGCGCTCGATGGTTTCAAGCGCTGCGCCGGCGCCAGCAGCAGGGGATCATGCGGCGCGATCCAGGGCGCGAAAACCGCCAGCGCGACGATCAGCGCCAGGCAGGCGGTTGCGATCGCGATGATCGGCGTCGCGGTCAGGAAGCCGAGCTTGAGCCGGAACGGCCGGGTGATCGGGATCGACGGCTCGGGAAGGGTTTCGATCGCCATCAGTATCTGAACCTTCATCGCGGATTGGTAGCGGACTAGTAGCGGACTAGTAGCGGATTCTTGGATCGAGCAGGGTATAGGCGACGTCGATCAGGAGATTGACCGTCACATAGATCAGCGAGGTCAACAGGATCATGCCCTGGATCACGGGATAGTCGCGCGCCAGCACGGCGTCGACGGTGAGCCGCCCGATGCCGGGCAGGTTGAACACGCTCTCGGTCACCACGACGCCCGAGATCAACAGCGCAAAGCCGGAGCCGATCACGGTGATGACGGGAACGGCGGCATTGCGCAGCGCGTGGCGCAGCAGCACCGCGGTCTCGTTGATGCCCTTGGCGCGCGCGGTGCGGACATAGTCCTCGCCCAGCACGTCCAGCATCGCCGCGCGCGTCATCCGCGCGATCAGCGCGACATAGATGAATGACAGCGTGACCGTCGGCAGGATGATGCGTTCGAGGAACGGTCCGAAGCCGGCCGTGATGCTCTTGAAGCCCTGCACCGGCAGCCAGCGCAGATCGATCGCGAAAATCTGGATCAGCACATAGCCGATCACGAACACCGGCACCGAGAAGCCGAGGACCGACAGGCCCATCACGAAGCGGTCGATCCAGGTGCCCTGCTTCCACGCCGCGATCACGCCGAGCGGCACCGCGATCGCCACCGAGAGGATGATGGTCGACAGCGCGATCGAGACCGACGGTTCGATGCGCTGGCCGATCATCCTCAGCACCGGCACGTTCGAAATCAGGGACGTGCCGAGGTCACCATGCAACAGCTTGCCGATCCAGGTCACGAACTGCTCGTAAAGCGGTTCGTTGAGGCCGAGCGAGGTGCGGATGCGCTCGAGCTGCGCCGGCGTCGCATTGTCGCCGGCCAGAATCGCGGCGGGATCGCCCGGCGTCAGCCGCAGCAACAGAAACACGAACAGCGCCACCGCGCCCATCACGGGAATGGCAGCAAGCACGCGGCGAACCAGATATAAGAGCATGGGATGCCTCAGCAACCGGCTGCAGTTTCAACACGCGACTGTGAATGCTTTCGCATGTCTTTACAAACACGACATTTTCTTGCCCGACATTCTACCTGGTCTCGCATCGTTTGAGCGGCGTTTGCGCCGCCGCGACGCTGCAAGCACCGTGCCATGGCCTGCATGCCGTGGCTGATTGGCCAAGCGCCCGTATGCCGCATTCAATGGTTCTCGGCATGGTTTTCGCCGCTCGACATCGCGCAGATCCGGGACAACTGCACATAAGGTAATCCGGTCTCTGCCGCCCAGGCTTTGAACAGCGCCTGCACCTTGGCGAGATCGCCCTTCGATTTGACCTCGGGCGCGATGTCGAGGCCGGCATCGCGCAAGCAGGCCACCACGTCCTGCGAGGTGACGAATCCGTCCCAACCGAGGAAGCGCAGCAGCATCTGCCCGCTGTTGCCGCCGAGCCGGCTGCCGCGTTTTGCCAGCAGGTCAAGCAGCCCGATCTCGTCGGATGAGGGCCATTGGGCGAGGAATTTGCCGAAGCTGCCGTGTTGCCTGGCAATCCGCGTGACGAAGGCCGCGTTCTCGCGCACCGAGAGAATCTTGGCGCCGTTGCGCACGATGCGCGTGTCGCGCATCAAGGCGTCCCAGAAATCATCGGGCTGAAACGTCAGCTTGGCGGGCTCGAAGCCCAGAAATGCCTGTTCGAAGCCCGGCCATTTCGTCTCGATGACGCTCCAGGCAAAGCCCGCGGAAAACACCCGCCGGGTCATCTCCGCCAGCACGCGATCGTCGGCGAGTTTCGCCAGCTGTTTTGCATCCGGCTTGTCCGGCAATAGCTTTTCCAGCGCCTTCGCGCCGCCCTTGCGTTGCTCGGCGCGGGCGCGAATGGCCTCGAAGGAGATCGCGTGCGTCTGCTTCTGTGCGCTGGTCCGTGCGTTCGGCATCCGCACCCAATCCCTCGTCGCTGATCCGAAATCTCTAGTCCAGTGTCGCCAATAATCCCGCCATCAGCCGGCCGCGTTCGGCGAGGCTTTCGACGATGATGTGTTCGTTGAGCGTATGCGGATCGGCGCCGCGCACGCCGAGGCCATCGAGGGTGGGGATTCCCATCGCGCCGGTGAAGTTCGCGTCCGAACCGCCGCCGGCGCTGGCATGCGGCAGCTCCATGTCGAGATGCCCTGCGAGTTTGCGCGCCTTGTCGTAGAGCGCCATGGTGCCGGCATTCGGCTCCCACACCGGCCGCGTCACGCCGCGCGTGACGGTAAAGGTCACGTCGTTTGCCGTGGTGGACAGCGCCAGCATGCGCTCGACGCCGCGATCGAGATCGGCCTGGCGCTTGGCCATGCTCAAGGCTTCGCCGCTGCAGGTGGTGGCGACGCAATTGACCCATTGCCCGCCATGCACGATGCCGACCGAGAAAGTACAATCGTCCGTGGTCATGCCGTCGATCTCGATGATCCGCCGCGCCATCTCCCGGATCGCCGAACGTCCGGAGGACAGGTTGGCGCCGGCATGGCTCGGCTTGCCGGTCGCTTCCAGATTGAAGCGCGCGATCGCATAGCGGCCGGTGACGACGCCGTTGTTGGCGCGGCCGGGTTCGGGCACCAGCACATATTTGTTGCGCGCGGCTTCCGCCTCGATGATGTCGCGGGTCGACGGCGTGCCGACCTCTTCATCGGGGGTGAACAGCACGGTGATCGGCAGCGGCGTGGTGAAGGAGGCGCGCGCCAATTGCCGGATTGCTTCCAGCGACAGATAGCTGCCGCCCTTCATGTCATAGATGCCGGGGCCGTAGCATTTGTCGCCCTCGCGGCGGAACGGCAGCTTGGCGAGCGTGCCAACGGGATGCACGGTATCGAAATGCCCGGCGATCAGGATGCCCGGCTCGCCCTGCTTCGGATGCGGAAAACGCGCCCGGACGCAACCGGCAAAGCCGTCGCGGCCGGCGATCCGCTCGATGCTGGCGCCCATGATCGCCATGTCGCGCGCGGCGATGTCGAGCATGCGCTCGACTGCGGCCTTGTCCCAGGTCGGGCTCTCGCATTCCACCCAGAGGCGCAGGCCCTGCAGCATGGCTTCGGCATCAAACGGAAGGTTGGCGGGATTCATCCTGGTCTCTCACATCTCGAGCGGTATTTGCGATCGTTGGTACGAGAATGATCTGCGACGGATTTGTAAAGCGAAACATGCGGCGGGGAGGGACTGTTCAAGCGGGTGTTGACGGTTCGCCCCAGATCGCAATTGACGCGCAGCGCGCTTGGTGCAAGTGTCCGCGCAAGTCTCGAATATCCAGAATTTACAGCGTGTTAGTTCGCCTAAATAACGGACGCGATGCATAATCCGTGACCGGCGGTTGACCGCTTTTACGCCAGGAGATCCACTGCATGTTCCAGTTTTCGCGCCGGAAGCTTCTCAAGTTCGCGCTGGGCGCCACGCTGCCGGTTCCCGCGCTGTCGGCCGCCTTCTCCTCGAAGGCGTATGCCGCCGACAAGAAGACCATCACCGCCGTGATGCATTCGGATCTGCGCGTCATCGATCCCGGCTTCACCACCGCCTACATCACGCGCGATCATGGCTACATGGTCTTCGACACGCTGCTTGCGACCGATTCCAGTTTCAAGGTCCAGCCGCAGATGGCGGACTGGAAGGTCTCCGACGACAAGCTGACCTACACCTTCACCTTGCGCGACGGCCTGAAATGGCATGACGGCGCGCCGGTCACGGCGGAGGATTGCGCAGCCTCGCTGAAGCGCTGGGGAAGGAACGACAATATGGGCCAGAAGCTGATGGATTTCACCGCCAGCATCGAGGCCACCGATCCCAAGACCGTCACGCTGAAACTGAAGGAGCCCTATGGGCTGGTGCTGGAGTCGATCGCAAAGCCGTCGTCCTACGTCCCCTTCATGATGCCGAAGCGGCTTGCGGAGACGCCGGCGGGCAAACAGATCGCCGAGCAGATCGGCTCCGGTCCGTTCAAATTCGTGGCCGCCGAATTCCAGCCGGGTGTGAAGTCGGTCTATGAGAAGAACACCGACTACGTGCCGCGCAAGGAGCCGGCAAGCTGGACATCGGGCGGCAAGGTGGTGAAGGTCGACCGCGTCGAGTGGATCACGATGGCCGATGCGCAGACCGCGATGAACGCGCTGGTGTCGGGCGACATCGACTTCATGGAAGCTCCCTCGTTCGACATGCTGCCGGTGCTGGAAGCCAATCCGGACCTCAAGGTCGAGACGCTGAACAAGTTCGGTTTCCAGACGCTCGGACGCATGAACTTCCTGCTGCCGCCGTTCGACAACGTCAAGGTCCGCCGCGCGGCGCTGATGGCGATGAACCAGAAGGACGTGCTCGACGCTCTCGTCGGCAATCCCAAATATTACCAGATCTGCGGCGCGTTCTTCGTCTGCGGCACGCCGCTCGAAAGCGAGGTCGGCGCGGAGTCGCTGATCAAGGGCGACGGCATGGCGCAGGCAAAGAAGCTGTTGGCCGAATCCGGCTATGACGGCACGCCCGTCGTCATCCTGGCGCCCGGCGATGTCGTGTCCTTGAAGGCGCAGCCGATCGTCGCGGCGCAATTGTTGCGCGAGGCGGGCTTCAAGGTCGACGTGCAGGCGACCGACTGGCAGACGGTCGTGACCCGCCGCAACAACCAGAAGCCCGTCAGCGAGGGCGGCTGGAACATGTTCTTCACCAACTGGGTCGCCGCCGACGTCATGAACCCGATCGTCAACTTCTCGATCGGCGGCCGGGGCAAGAACGGCGGCTGGTTCGGCTGGGCCGATGACCCCAAGATCGAAAAGCTGAAGGACGAGTTCGCGCGCACGTCTTCGCTCGACGAGCAGAAGAAGATCGCGGTCGAGATCCAGAAGGAGGCCTACGACCAGGTGCTCTATATTCCGCTCGGCCAGTATCTGGCGCCAAGCGCGTGGCGGAAATCGCTGAGCGGCGTGCTCGACGGTCCGGCGACACCGCTGTGGTGGAATGTCGACAAGAGCGAAGCGTGACCTCGCTGGATTAGGCGCCGCCGCAAGAAGCCCGCGGCAGCCCATTTCGTTTCTGATAGGTTTTCCAAAGCGGCGCCGGCGGGCGCCGCTTTTCTTTTGGTGCCATGCCGGGCGCCGTGCGCAGCGCGCTTGACACTTGCGTAAGTTATAGCTTACCGTTAGTCATGGCTTACGGAAGCGCGCTCGCAGTTCTGGCCGACCCGACCCGACGACAGGTCTTCGAGCGCCTGCGCGCCGGGCCGCGGCCGGTGAAGCTGATCGCGGCCGGCCTGCCGGTGTCGCGCCCCGCGGTGTCGCAGCATCTGAAGGTGCTGAAGGACGCAGGCCTGGTCGAGGAGCACAGCGAGGGCGTGCGCCGGATCTATTCGCTGCGGCGCGAGGGACTGTTGGAATTGCGCGCCTGGCTCGACAGTTTTTGGGATGACGCGCTGGAGGCCTTCAAACTGGAAGCGGAACGCTCAGCGCCTGCGAGGAAAACCAGATGAACGAAACCGTCGTCATCGCGCCCGTGCGCAAGACCATCCGTGTCAACGCGCCGATCGCGCACGCCTTCGACGTCTTCACCAGCGGCTTGACGCGATGGTGGCCGCATGACCACGGCGTCGGCAAGAAGCCGATCCAGAAAGTGCTGATGGAGCCGCGGCTCGGCGGCCGCTGGCTGGAGATCGCCGAAGATGGCAGCGAGACCGGCGTCGCCACCATCACGCTGTGGGAGCCGCCGCACCGGCTGGTGCTGGTCTGGCAGGTCAATGCGCAATGGCAGCCGGACCTCACGATGAGATCGGAAGTCGATGTGCGATTTGCCGCCGACGGGCCCGATGCGACCGATGTCGAACTCGTGCACCACAAGTTCGAAACCATGGGCGCGGAGGCGGGCGCCTCGATGCGCAGGGATGTCGATGGCGGCTGGCCCGGCCTGCTCGAACGCTTCGCGGAGGAGGCCTTGCGGCGATGACATCAGGGTTCAAAACCAGGGGAGTGCGTCATGTCTGAATTCAAGGTTCATTCGATTCCCGGCAGTCCGTTCGGACGCGCGGTACTGGCGATGCTGGAAGAGAAGGGCGCGTCCTATCATCTCGCGCCGGTCGCGCCCGGCACGTTCCGGTCGCCCGAGCATCTGGCGCGGCATCCGTTCGGCCGGGTACCGGTGCTCGATCACGATGGGTTTTCGCTTTATGAGACGCAGGCGATCCTGCGCTACCTCGACCGCGTGCTGCCGCAGCCCAGGCTCACGCCCGGCGATCCCAGGCAGGCCGCGCGCATGGACCAGGCGATGAATGTCAACGACTGGTATCTGTTCCAGGGCGTCGGCAATGTGATCATCTTCGAGCGCGTGATCGGTCCGCGCCTGCTCGGCAAGGCGCCCGACGAGGCGGCGATCGCGACGGCGATGCCGAAGGCCAGGACCGTGTTCAATGAGCTGGCACGCCTGCTGGGTGGGGCCGACTATTTCGCAGGCAACGAGGTGTCGCTGGCCGATCTGTTGCTGGCGCCTGCCATCGAATTTTTCCAGGCGACGCCGGAATGGTCCGCGCTGGGAGCGCCGCATGCCGAACTCGCCGCGTGGCTGGCCCGGATGGTGGAGCGGCCGAGCATGCAGGCAACCACCTGGGAGCGCCTCACGGCGCGCGTCGCCGAAGCGGCCTGACCGGAAGGCTGCTGCGCGCGATCAGCAGTGGCTGTCGCGGATCATCTCCAGGCCGTCGCTGACCAGCGGCGGCAGGACCGGCTCGGATGGCGTCCTGGATGGGCGCAACGCGCGGGGGCGTTCGCGCTCGCTGTCATTTCGCCGGTCGTCACGTTCGGTAGCCATGTCGTCTTGCTCCTTTGCTGCAGGACAACATTTTTGGCGGCGCTGGGTTCCAGACACGTTGCCGCGACGCGAAGCGGTGCCGAGTTCGCTGGAAAATTGTGCTCACACGGGATAGGCGCGGATGTGCGCCAGCATCAGCTCGCTGACGCGATCCGGCGCCTGGTCGGCGGCAAAATGCCCGACGCCGGGCAGCACCTCGAAGCGATAGGGAGCGGCGATGAAATCGCGCGTGCCTTCGGCGGCGGCGCGCCCGACGGTGTCGTCGGCGTCGCCCCAGATGTAGAGTGTCGGCACGCGGATCGGGCCGAGCGGCGCGCGGATCGCGCCGCGCGCGCGATACCAGGCGAGGGCTGCTTCCATTGCCGCGCCGTTGCCGAGCACCGCGAGATGTTCGGCCATCGCCTGCGCCGGCACGCCGGCCGCGGCCCAGCGCTCGCGCAGCCATCGCGCGTCATCCGCCAGCACCACCGCGGCGGCATCGGGTTCGAGGAAGGCCTTGTGGTGGCTTGAGCGCTGCGCCTGCTCGCCATCCGCCATCTGCAATGCGCGATTGAAGGCGTTGGGGTGCGGCCGCGACAGGATCGTCAGCGAGGCGAGCCGCTCGGGAAACCGGTCGGCGAGCGCCCAGGCGATGCTGCCGCCCCAATCGTGGCCGGCGAGATGAAAGCGCGCGGCGCGATCGCCAGTTGCGGCGACGATCGCCATCGCGTCATCCATCAACCGATCGATATGATAATGCGAGGCATCACACGGATCGGGCCGGGCCGCAGCCGAGTAGCCGCGCTGGCTCGGCGCCAGCGCGCGATAGCCCATGTCCGCAAGCGCCGTGACCTGCGCGCGCCAGCAATTCATCGATTCCGCAAAGCCGTGCAGCAGCAGCACCAGCGGCGCGCCGCTCTCGCCGGCGACCAGCGCGTCGAAGGTGAGGTCAGGGGAGATGGTGACTGTTTCGATGCGAGGCATGGCGGCCAATCTAGCGGCGGATGCATCATCGGTCCATCATGGCGTGATGGTCGCGGCTCTCATGCGCCGGGTATCGCTATCGCGGCGGCGGCTGTTGCCGGATACAGAAGTCTCGACGAACAAGCGCGCGCAATGAAGCAGGGAGGTCCGAAACATGGAGATCACTCTCCGCGCAACGCGTCATACGAAAAACGGATTGGCCTGATAAGCGCTTCAGACT
>NZ_JBAURI010000699.1:0-7235 GCF_049581145.1 Bradyrhizobium sp. | reverse complement strand
CGGCGGGCGTCGTGCCGCGGGCAATCAAGCCGTCGCCGATGATATGGCCGACCTTGCGGCGCGGATTGAGCGAGGCGAACGGATCCTGAAAGATCATCTGGATGCGATGGCGCTGCACGCGCAGTGCCTCGCCCTCGAGCGCGGTGAGATCGAGATCGCCGATCCGCACCGTGCCGCGGTCGGGTTCGAGCAGCCGGATCACCAGCCGCGCCACCGACGATTTGCCGGAGCCGGATTCGCCGACCAGCCCGAGCGTCTCGCCCTTGAAGATCGTGAAGTTGACCTCGCTGGCCGCCTGCACGCTGCGATCGGGACGAAACCAGCCGCCCGAGGTGACAAAGGTCTTGTCGAGCCCGATCACCTCGACGGCCTTGCCATTCTCCGACAGCGGCGCCCGCTCCGGCGGATCGATCGACGGCACGGCGGCGAGCAGCGCGCGGGTACAGTCGTGGCTCGGACGCGCCAACACCTGCGCCGCCGTGCCCTCTTCCACCACCTGGCCGTGCCGCAGCACCACGACTTGATCGGCGATCTCGGCGACCACGCCGAAATCGTGGGTGATGAACATGACAGCCGTGTTGTGGCTCTGCTGCAGATTGCGGATCAGCTTCAGGATCTGCGCCTGCGTGGTGACGTCGAGCGCGGTGGTCGGCTCGTCCGCGACCAGCACCGCGGGCTCCAGCGCCAGCGCCATCGCGATCATCGCGCGCTGGCGCTGCCCGCCTGAGAGCTGATGCGGGAAAGCGCGCAGGATGCGCTCGGGATCGGGCAGCCCGACCTCGCGCGCCAGCGCCAGCGCCCTGGCGCGGCGCTGGCGCGGCGTCAGCAAGCGATGCGCCTCGAACATCTCGACCAGCTGGTCGCCGATCCGCATCAGGGGATTGAGCGCGGTCATCGGCTCCTGGAACACCATGGCGATGCGGCGGCCGCGCAGATCGCGCCAGCCGGCCTTGTCGAGCCTCAGCAGATCCTGACCGTTCAGCAGGATCTCACCGGACGCAATCGACACGGTGTCGGGCAACAGCCCCATCAGCGCATGCGCGCACATCGATTTGCCCGAGCCGGATTCGCCGACCACGCAGACGATCCTGCCGGGCTCGAGGTCGAGCGAGACGCCATCGACGGCGAACGGGCGCTCCGCGCCCTTCGGCAGCGCGATGCGCAGGTTCCTGATCGAGACAACGGGTGGACGGCTCATCTAGCGGCCCTCTCGGGCAAGCCGCGGATTGAGCGCGTCGTTGAGGCCTTCGCCGATCAGGTTGAGCCCGAGCACCGACAGCAGGATGGCGACGCCCGGGAAGACGGTGATCCACCAGGCCTGCCGGATCACGGTGCGGCCGGCGCCGACCATGTAGCCCCAGGAGATCAAATTGGGATCGCCGAGCCCGAGGAACGACAGCGAGGATTCCAGCAGGATCGCGGTCGCAACCATCAGCGAGGCCAGCACGATCACCGGCGACAGCGCGTTGGGCAGGATCTCGCGCCAGATGATCCAGCCGGTGCGTTGGCCGGTGACGATCGCGGCCTGGACATATTCGCGGCTTCGCAGCGACAACACCTCACCGCGCACCAGCCGCGCCACCGGCGGCCAGCTCACGATGGCGATCGCGGCAATGATCGAATAGATCGAGGGCTGCAGGATCGCGACCAGCACGATGGCGAGCGCGAAGGATGGAATGGTCTGGAAGAATTCCGTCAAGCGCATCAGGGCATCGTCGACCCGGCCGCCGAAATAGCCGGCAACGGCGCCAAGGGGAATGCCGACGATCAGCGCCACCAGGGTGGAGACCAGTCCGACCAAAAGCGACACCCGCGCGCCAAAGATGATGCCGGCGAACACATCGCGGCCGAGCGCATCGGTGCCGAGCGGCACGGCGGACAGCGTGAACGGCGGCACGAACGGCCGCTGCACCATCCGCCACGGCGAATGCGGAAACAGCACCGGCCCGAACAGCGCCACCGCGACCGCCAGCGTCAGGATGACGAGCCCGATCACCCCGCTCGGATTGCGCAGCATCGTTGTCCAGAACTGCTTCATGCGGCGAAATCGATCCGCGGGTCGACCAGGCGATAGACCAGATCGGTGATGAGATTGAAGATCAGGACCATGGCCGAACACACGACGAAAATGCCGAGCAGCAGGTTATAGTCGCGTTGCAGCAGCGCCTCGTACATCAATCGGCCGATGCCCGGCCAGGCGAACACGGTTTCGGTCAGCACCGCGCCGCCGATCAGCGTGCCGGAATGCAGGCCGGCGAGCGTCACCACCGGCAACAGCGCGTTGCGCAGCACATGCCGGCGCTGGATCACGGCATCGCGCAGGCCCTTGGCGCGCGCGGTCTTGACGAAATCCTGGCGCGCCACCTCGAGCATCGCGGCACGGGTCATCCTTGTGTAGGTCGCCATGAAGAACAGCCCGATGGTGGCGGCGGGCATGATCAGATGCGCGGCCACGTCGAGGACGTGGGCAAATCCGGTATAATTGGCGCCGACCGTCTCGTAACCAAAGCTCGGCAGCCAGTCCATGGTGACCGAGAACAACAGGATCGCGATCAGCGCGATCCAGAACAGCGGCGTGGCGTAGAAGATCAGGGCCAACACCGTGATCGCGGTGTCGACCCAGGTGCCGGCAAAGCGCGCCGCCAGCACGCCGAACAGGACGCCGAACACCAGCGAGATCGCGAACGCGGTGAGCGTGAGCAGCAGCGTCGCCGGCAGCCGCTCCAGGATCAGCTGCGATACCGGCGCCTGCTGGCGGAAGGAAAAGCCGAGATCGAAACCGAGCACGCCCCTGACATAGACGAACAACTGCTCAGGCAGCGGCTTGTCGAGCCCGAACTTCTCCCGCAACTGCGCGACAAAGACCTTGTCGCTGGCGCCGGCCTCTCCCGCCATCACCATGGCGGGATCGCCGGGCGCGAGCCGGATCAGGAAGAAGTTCAGCACGACGATCGCAATCAGGACGATGACGCCCTTGACGATCCGCTGCGCGATGAAGGAGAGCATCGAAAGCCCGTGGCTGCTATCGGCTCACCTGTCGATCCACGCATCGCGAAAGCCGTCATTGACGCCGATCCCGGTGGTGATCAGGTTCTTGATCTTGCAGCGGGTGATGGTCGGGAACTGCAGTTCCAGAAGCCAGGCCACCGGCACATCCTCGACCAGCATCTTCTGCACCTTGTCGTAGATTTCCTTGCGCTTGGAGTCGGGCGTGGCGACCGCGCCCTCGGCGAACAATTTGTCGACCTCGGGGTTGGAGTAACCCTCGACATTGTTGAAGATCTGCCCCTTCTGGATCGCGCTGGTGATGTAGTTGCGCGAGACGCCGAGCGCTGGATCGCCATACTGATAGAGATAGGTGAAGGCGATGTCGTAGTCCCAGTCGCCGATCTTCTGGTTGCCGCCGGCCACGTCGGTGGCGACCATCTCGATGTTGAGGCCGACATCCTGCAGGTTCTGCTTCACCGCCTCGGCCCAGCGCTGCCATGTCTCGCCATAGGCCAGCGGCAACAGCCGGATCTTCTCGCCATTGTAGCCGGCCTCCTTCAACAGCGCCTTGGCCTTGGCCGGGTCGTAATCATATTTCGGCACGTCGTCGGTGTAGAACTTGATCGAGGAAGCCGACGGGCCGGTCGCGACCTTGCCGAGCCCGTTCCAGATCACGTCCTTGGCGAAATCGCGGTCGATCGCGTACATGATCGCCTGCCGGACCTTCTTGTTCGCGGTCGGACCGGAGCGGTTGTTGAGCCACAGCCACGCAAGCGGGCTGAAGAACTCCCAGCCCGCTCCGGTGACGCAGGTATCCTTCAGCTTGGAGAGCCGGGGCACGTCGAAATTCTCCACGGAGCCGCCCGGCAGCACATCGACCTTGCCGGTTTCGAACGCGACCGAGCGCGCGGCGGCATCCGGAATGACCTGCCAGTAGATCTCGTCGATGTAGGGCTTGCCCTTCTCGTGATAGTTCGGATTTTTCACGAGGTGAATGAACGAGCCCTTCTGCCATTCCTTGAACATGAACGGCCCGGTGCCGATCGGCGCGTTGTTGTAGGGATTGGTCTTGTAGTCGGTGCCCTCATAGAGATGCTTCGGGATCATCGGCATCGAGCCGACCTCGAAGATGCCGAGGAAGGGGCCGAACGGCTCTTTCAGGGTGAAAACCACGGTGAGATCGTCAGGCGCCTCCACTTTCTCGACCATGGCGAGATTGTTGCGGGCGCGGGCGTGGGTCTGCTTCAGCATCTCGATGGAGAACAGCACGTCGGCCGAGGTGAACGGCTTGCCGTCGTGCCAGGTCACCCCCGGCTTGAGCTTGAAGGTATAGACCTTGGCATCAGGGCTCACCGTCCAGCTTTCGGCAAGGCCGGGCAACGGCTCCAGTTTCGGGCTGTAGCGCAGCAGGCCCTCGAAAATATTGCCGGCCACCATCTGGGTCGGACCGTTCTGGATCATCGCAAGCATCAGGCCGGGCGGCTCGGGCTGAATCACGGCGTTGATGACGCCGCCCATCTTCGGAGCCCCGTTCGGCTCCTCTGCCAGTACCGCCGCCCCCAGGAAAAAGCCGATGAACGCAACGACCAAACTTCGTGTCAACATGAGCAGACTTTCAGACCATCCGGAAAGCGCCCCTCATTCAACGCGTTAACTGATGCGGAACGGCGGACGCCCGGTCGCGGTGACCGGCGGCGCGGAGGCTCACACGGTCTTAATTGCCGCGGCAAGATGAAAGTCGCGACATCTTCCGCTCAAAAAATGTACAGCACCACGAAGCAGCGAATACAACGTTTCAACCATGATTTTGGTTGTTCGATCGCGCACAGCGCGAGATGGCAAGACCCTGCCACCTCGCGCTGCTTGTCCTGCTCACGCGGCCTTGCCGAGGGCCGTATCCAGATGTTTCAGTCGCGGCAGCACCTCGTGCCGCAACAGCTGCAGCGAATGATGCCACGCCTCCGGTCTGTGCTTGTAGTCGAAGCCGAACACCAGCAGCACGCCGAAGCCGCCGACCTCGTGCCAGATCTTCTCGATCTTTTCGGTAACAGTGGCGGGCGAGCCGACGATCCAGTTGCGGCGTGCGCAATAGTCGACGGTGACGTCGCTGTCCGGCACGTCGGGCGCGTGCTTGAGATAGTCCTTGAAGCCGAAATGGCCGAGCAGCGGCAGGAAATACTCACCCATCATCCGCCCCATCATGTCGCCGGCCGAGAGCTTCCAGGCTTCGTCGTCGGTGTCGGCGACGAACACCTCGCGCACCAGGCGCCAGTCGCGCCGGTTCGGCTTGCGCCCGGTCTTCTGGGCGCCCTGCTCGACCGAATCCCAGTGGCTGCCGACATAGGCCGGGTTGAGGTTGAGGCTCATCGGGATGAAGCCGCGCTCGCCGGCGAGCTTCAGCGTGTCGGAGTTCTTGGACAGGCCGGCGACCCCGATCGGCGGATACGGCGCCTGCAACGGCTTGATGTGCGGTTTGAGGAAATCGAACATCGTCTCAGGCTTGGTGACCGTCCAGAACTTGCCCTTGTAGGTCCAAGGTGCGTCCTCGGTCCACATCTTCAGGATGATCTCCAGCGCCTCGCGCGTCATGTCGCGGTTCTGGCCGCTCATGCCGTCGACATTGAACATCGCCCAGTCGCTCGGGAGGCCCGAGGCCGCGACACCGAAATTCAGCCTGCCTTCGGAGAGGTGGTCGAGCATCGCCACCCGGTTCGCAAGCTCGGCCGGGTGGTGATAGGGCAACAGAAAACCGCCGGGGCCGAGCCGGATGGTCTTGGTCTGCAGGAAGGCCTGCGCGAGAATCAGATCGGGCGCGGGGTGCGGCTCCCACGGCGCGGTGTGATGCTCGCCGATCCAGGCCTCCTGATAGCCGAGCTCATCGAGCCAGCGCAGAACCTGCAGGTCCCAGTCCTGGCCCTCCTTCAATCCGCACTCCGGCGGATGCGAGGGCATCGCAAAATATCCGAGTTCCATGGGCTTTCCTCTCGCTGCTGTTTTTTGCTTGTCGTGCGGTGCACGTTTGGTGCGCCGCCGGCGAAGCATAGCACTTCGCACGCCCGCCATCATTGGCCGTGCCGCGGCGAAATGATGACTTGTGGCGCGGAAGGAGCAGAAAGCCGGGAAACGGGCCGCCGATCAGGCTCGCGCCCGCGCGATCGCGCCGGCGACGATCTGCATGGCAATGCCCACCGTCCAGCCGAGCCCGATCAGGATGGTCCAGGCGAGATCCGGCTCGGAGCGCAGCACAATGATGCCGACCGAAAAGAACGCCGTCAGCGTCGCGAGAAACGTGCCGACCGCACTCAAAAATTCCGCGCTATCGATCCTGGTCCGGTCCTCATCGGGATGAAACGGCATCTTCGGCGTGTCGATGCCGAGGTAGAACCCGACCGCCCCGGCGATCATCATCAGAAGCAGGAAGCCCTCCGAGGTCAGGAACGAGATGCTCGATCCGACATGGGCGGAAACGAACAGCCCACAGGCTGCACCAGCCATCGCAAGGCCAAGTCGTTCCAGGATATGAGCGGATCTTCTGATACGGAAACGCATGGCGAGGCTCGATCGCTGAAACGGCAGCTTAGGCCCATTTTGCTATCGTGTGAAACCTTTTCGCCGCGGGACGCCAGCGGACCTGAACAGTTTTGCGCGATGCGCGGACCGGCGAGCGTCGCCAGGATTGCGCCGCGCCCCGGTGGGGTTACGCTGTCCGCGCGATTGCCCAATTCGGTCGGCAATCCCTGAGAAAACAATGTCTGATCGCGCGGAAAACGAGGAACACGCCATGAAACGACTGATGATCCTGAACGGTCCCAACCTGAATCTGCTGGGGGTGCGGGAGCCGCACATCTATGGAACGACGACGCTGGCACAGATCAAGCAGAGCTGCGAACAGCGCGCCGCCGAGCTCGGGCTGGAGCTCGCCTTCCATCAATCGAATCACGAGGGCGAGATCGTCGACTGGATCCAGTCGGCGCGACAGAGCGCCGATGCCATTATCATCAACCCGGCCGGCTATTCCTTCACTTCGATCGCGATCCTCGACGCGATCAAGGCGTTCGAGGGACCCGTGCTGGAGGTCCACATCTCCAACATCCATGCCCGCGACGAGTATCACCGGCATTCGAAGATCTCGTCGGTGGCGACCGGCGTGATCTGCGGGCTTGGGCCTTACGGCTATATCGCGGCGATGCAGGCGCTGGCGCCCATGGCCAAGAAAGCCTGAAACAAGAAACCCGATCTTGCTATCG
>NZ_JBAURI010000698.1:0-4166 GCF_049581145.1 Bradyrhizobium sp. | reverse complement strand
GGCGTATACCGCCGTGTCGTTCAAGACCGACACGCTCGCGCTGGCCGACCGAGCCAAGGGTGAGGATTCGATTGCGCCGCTCGCCAAGCTGCCGCACGTCATGTTCTTCGGCGGCGGGGTGGTGATCAAGCTCGGCGATGAGGTCATCGGCGCCATTGGCGCGGCCGGCGCGCCAGGCGCCAAGCTCGACGACGGCTGCGCCCACGCCGGACTCGACAAGGTCCGCGACCATTTGAAGTGAATTTGGCGGCGATCGGGCTGCTGGCCGCGACGCCGTCGTCGTCGGCGTTCCATCGATCAGCAGGCGGCGATCGCGCCCAGATAGACCGCGTTTCGCGCCTTCCAGCGCAGCAGATCGGCTAACCGCTGGACCGGCCTGGAGATTGCGTTCGCCGACGAAGCCCTCCGCCGATTGGCGCGCCGCTCGATATACGGGCCGTACAAGACATCCATCCGGCGCTCATGCAGCAAGGCGCCGGCTGCCGTTGCCGCGAAAACAAATCCCACCAGTCCGATAATCTCGATATCCATTTGAGGCCCCACCACATGTTGCTCGGACTTCTCATACAGTAGGGATTTTAAGGTCCGGATCTCGGCCGGCGACGCAATTGATCAATCCAGTTGGCAGATCGTTAACCACCGGGTCGCTTGCGCGGCGACTGAGCCGCCGCCGACCCTGTCCGGGTGTCGTGGGCGCCGCACTTGCGGCGGATGCGCCACCAGCGGCGGCGGGATCGGCATCGAAGCCCGCAGGAGTGGCTCGGCCGCTACCACGGCACCGTCGGCTGGTAAGGCTAATGATTATCGGTAACTTCGGCGCGGGTTTCCAGGAAGCGGTCGCCCGCGGTAGAAGGACGCTCGAAGAAAATTAACGAGGCGTTCAATGCGTTTGTTAAGCTCTCATCAATCCAGCAAGCCCAAATCCGGCAAGCAAAAATCCGGCAAGATTCGGCGAGCGCGCCTGGTCGATTTCGTCGTCGCTGCTTCGCTATTGGCGGCAGCCGAGCCTGCGTCCGCGACGGCCTGGGGACATCTGCGAAGTCCGTTCTCAGCCGAGAGCGAGCGGCTGGAGCGCGCGAATTTTGCGGCCGAAGAACGCTCGATCCGCCGCGAGGCAGGAGCGGGATCCTGGATGGTCTCGTGCACGGCGCGATATCGGAGCCGAGCAGCCTGCTGGCCCTTCGCGCGCTGAGAATAGCCGCGCCGGTGCGTATCAGTCGCGCCGACGCCGCGTGTCTGCCCCCGCGCGGCGCGGCCGTGCGGGATCTATTGGCCGGAGCTTGACGTCGGCTTGATCGAGCCGGTGACGTCGGAGTGGTTGGTGCCGGAGCTTTGGGCGTGGTGCTTCTTCGTTGCGCCTTTTGTGCCCTTGGCGGTCGCGGCCGGCTTGCTGATCGAGCCGGTGATGTCGGTCGTGCCTGCCGGCGGTGTCGACTTCAACATGTGTCCGGCGGTCGCCGCCTGAGCACATTCGACCGTCGCAACGAGCGCCGCGACGCCAATAAGACTGTGCAATCGTCTGTTCATGGCCCCAGCCTTTCGAATCGAATCACTGGGCGAGAATAGATCACCACGGGCGAGAGCCAAAGGCGCTCGCTGCGCGGGATGTGCACGTTGCCGGTCTTTGTTGCTAATTTTCCGCCAGTACTCCCCAACCATGGGCAGGGATCGCAACTTCGCTCGCGGCACCATTATGGCTGATGGTGCAATCTCCGGCCAGTCTGCAGACAGCGGCTGGGAGCGCGCGCCAGACCGGCGCGTCGGCGACGTTCAGCGCGACCCAAAGCCGCTTGTCTTCATGGAAAACCTCGAAGATGAAATCGGTGTTGTGAAGCTCGGTTGCACGGCTGCGCGCGCGGCGCAGCCACGGATGCCGGCGCCGCAACCCGATCAGCTCCTGATGCAGCCGGTAGGTCGACCAGCCGTAGGGCGCGAGCTGCGCCGGTGTTGCCGGAAATGCCGGTCGGATCGCGTCGTCGCCTCCGGCGCGGTGCTCCTTTCGTCCGCGAAAAGCCTGCTCGTCGCCAGCGTAGACCGAAGGCGTGCCGGCGCACAGCATCAGGATGACCAGCGCGTGCGCGAGATGCCGCTCGTCGTCGAGCTGGCTCGCGATCCGCGTGACGTCGTGATTGCCGATGAAGGTCTGCGGCACGAAGCTGTCGAGCAGCGCATTGTGCCGCTCCAGCGCCCAGGCGAGCTCGAAGAAGTTGCGATCGGTCAGCGCGCTCCAGGTCGCCTTCCAGAGCTCGTATTGCGTGACCGCATCGACGCCGGTTTCGCGAACGAAGGCTGCATAGTCGCCGTGGATCACTTCGCCAAAGATATAGGCGTCCGGATGGTGGCTGCGGACCTCCGGCAGGACGCGTCGCCAGAACGCCCGCGGCACCGCATAGGCGGCGTCGAGTCGCCAGCCGTCGGCGCCGCGAGCGAGCCAATGCGACATCACGCGCGCGACATGGTCGGCGACCATGGGCTCGTCATGGTTGAGGGCAACGAGCTCGCGATGGCCCTCGAAGGTCGCGTAATCCGGATCGTCGCCGGGCGGCGCGTTCGCGGGCCAGGTCAGGCGAAACCATGCGGCCTCCGGCGCATGAGGTCCGCCTGCGACCGCGCGCCGAAATTGCGGATGGTCGCGGCCGACATGGTTGAATACGCCGTCGAGCACTACGCGCAGGCCGCGGCGATGCGCGGCGGCGATCAGGTGATCGAAGTCGGAATCGTCGCCAAGCCGACGGTCGATCTGAAAATGATCGATCGTATCATAGCCGTGGGTCGATGACGCGAAGATCGGCGCAAGCAGCACGCCGGACACGCCGAGGGTCACGGCATAATCAAGCCACGCGGTCAATTGCGGCAGGCGGTGCAAGATACCTTCGCCCGCCGGCGCATCAGGTTCGGCGCCGACAAAGCCGAGTGGGTAGACGTGCCACCAGATTGCGTGCGCGACCCAGTCGCGCGCGAGTTTTTCCGTGGCGCGCGTTTCCAGGACATGTTCACTCGGGCCCATTGTCGCCTCCCCCAGTGCCGGGTTCTGGATGTCAACGCATCCACGATGACAAGCCTTGTGGTCGAACATATGGAGACATATCCCCCGTTGGACAGCTCCCCGCAACTCCGCGGACGGAAGCGCACCGTCACGACGTGAGGCAATCGGTCAGCAGGTCCCCCGGCCGAGGCGAGTCATGATCAATGACTGTGCAGAAAAAGCAAATCGGGAGATGATTGGCGGACCCGGTGATGTCCAATCCGCCGTCATCGACGACGGCAAAACGACTGGCGCGGCAGGTTGGCGATCATATCGACAAGCAATAGCGGATGCTGGCGCGACCGCAGCGGGAGTCGTCGCGTGCTGCTGTCACCGAAGATTGCAACCGTTCCCCGTGGCATCATGATGTCGGAGCCCCGAAGGGCGCGCGATAAGGCGGACGCTTCCGAACCTGCTCGCAGCGATGACCAACCGCCTTTCACGGAGCAGTCGGGGGCCGGGTCGCGACCCAGCGGGCCGCTCCCCCTCGATCTTCACTTCGCGATCACGCCTCGACGGTGAACAGTTTGTTGAACTTGGTAACACTGAACATGCGCTTCACCTGTCCGGCGGGATGCATGAGGATCAGCTCGCGCTCGCTTTTCTTGGCCTCGTCCCGCGCCAGCAGCAACATGCCCAAGCCGGCAGAATCGATGAATTCGAGCTTCGACAGGTCGATGGTGACAGCCGCTCCCTTGGTCTGGAACAGCTCCGTGATCACATCCTTGAAAGGACCCTGGTCGATGAAGGTGAACTCGCCGCTCACCGCTATGCGCCCGGCGTTCCGATCGACTGCTATTTCCATTCCTGTCCTCCTCGAATCATCCGATTGGTCCCCTCGACGATGACGCTAGACTGGTCGCCGTCCCTCGCGCGATCGAGGCGGCTGTTTGCCCAAGGCGGCCGTGATGGCAGCTATGCAACAAGCCGTGACCGCTTTTCGCCCAACGTGAAGCGATCAGCAGCCTGTTTATCCATTCCATCCGTCGAGGTCTCCGACAGGAGTCCTCGTTGTTCGGTCTGGGCCGAAAAGCGTTTCGCGAACCGTTCAAGCTTGCGTTCCGAGCTGTTGTCGGACTGTTAAATCCGGGAGCCGTACAAGTACGGTCTCGACCTCCGCGTACCGGCCTGGTCCAGCATC
>NZ_JBAURI010000697.1:0-4273 GCF_049581145.1 Bradyrhizobium sp. | reverse complement strand
GATCTGCGCCCGCCGGACCGAACTTCGCCGAGGAGGAACGTGATTCAATGGCGGCTATGCTCGAAATGCGCGGCGTCAGCAAAAGCTTTGCCGGTGTGCAGGCGCTGCGTGACGTCAATTTCACCGTTGAGGCCGGCCAGATTCATGCCCTTGTGGGCGAGAACGGCGCCGGCAAGTCGACGCTGATGAAAGTGCTCAGTGGCGTCTATCCCCACGGCGATTATGACGGCGGGATCATTTTCGACGGCGAGGAGCGGCGCTTTCGTGATATCAACGATTCCGAGGCGCTCGGGATCATCATCATTCATCAGGAGCTGGCGCTGATCCCGCTGATGTCGATCGCGGAGAATATCTTCCTGTCGCATCCGCCGGCGCGGTTCGGCGTCATCGACCGGGGAGCGGTGTACCGGCGGACCCGGGACCTTCTGGCCCAGGTTGGTTTGCGTGAGTCGCCGGACGCGCTGATCACCGATCTCGGTGTTGGCAAGCAGCAACTGGTCGAGATCGCGAAAGCGCTCTCGAAGAAGGTGCGCCTGCTGATCCTGGACGAGCCGACCGCGAGCCTCAACGAGACCGACAGCGCGGCGCTGCTCGACCGTCTCATCACATTCCGCCAACAGGGCATCGCCTCGATCCTGATCTCCCATAAGTTGAACGAGGTCGCACGCGTTGCCGACCGCATCACGGTGCTGCGCGATGGCCGCACCGTCGACAGCATCGATTGCCGTACCGAGCCGGTCGCGGAAGACCGCATCATCCGCAGCATGGTCGACCGCGACCTCGCGCACCGCTTTCCGGAACGTCATGCCAAGATCGGAAATCCCGTCCTGGTGGTGGAGAACTGGTCGGTGCACCATCCGCTCCATGCCGAACGGCAGGTGATCAAGAATGTCGACTTCCAGGTGCGGCGCGGCGAGGTCGTCGGCATCGCCGGGCTGATGGGCGCGGGCCGCACCGAGTTCGCGATGAGCCTGTTCGGGCGGGCGTGGGGCCGCGACATCAGCGGGCGGGTCCGGCTCGATGACCGCGAGGTCCGCCTGTCCAGCGTTGCAGCCGCCATCGATGCCGGTCTCGCCTATGTCACCGAAGACCGCAAGCAGCTCGGGCTGATCGCAGCCGACGACGTGCGCAAGAACATCACCCTGTCGAGCCTTGACCAGGTCGCCCCGCGCTGGGTGATCGATGATTTCAGCGAATTGAAAGCGGCCAGCGACTACCGGAACCGGATGCGCATCCGTTGCGCCGACGTCTTTCAGGAAATTGGCCAGTTGTCCGGCGGCAACCAGCAGAAGGTCGTGCTCTCGAAATGGCTGATGACCGATCCCATGGTCCTCATCCTCGATGAGCCGACCCGCGGCATCGACGTCGGTGCAAAATACGAGATTTATTGTATCATCAACGAGCTGGCGGAAGCCGGCAAGGGCGTCGTGGTGATCTCGTCGGAAATGCCGGAGCTGCTCGGCATTTGCGACCGCATCTGCGTGATGAACGACGGCGCCTTTGTCGGCGAATTTGCCGGCGCCGATGCGACGCAGGAAAAGATCATGCGGGCCATCATGCAGAATCACAGGATCGTCGCGAACGGCATGCGCGACGACGAGATGCAGACAGCAGGAACGCGGCCATGACAGACAAGACGGTTTCGCTCCCCGAGGAACGCCGGCACGCCGGCTTCATCAAGCACAATTTGCGCAGTTACGGCATGCTGCTGTCGCTGTTCGCGATCATGCTGTTCTTTCAGGCCATGACCGACGGCACGCTGCTGCAACCGCTCAACCTGACCAATCTCGTGCTGCAGAACAGCTATATCGTGATCATGGCGCTCGGCATGCTGCTGGTCATCGTCACCGGCCATATCGATCTGTCGGTGGGCTCGGTCGCGGGCTTTGTCGGCGCGGTCGCAGCGGTGCTGATGGTCCACTATCACGTAGCCTACCCGTTGGCCTTCGTGGCCTGTCTTGTGGTCGGCGCCGCGATCGGCGCGGCGCAGGGCTACTGGATCGCCTATTTCAAGATTCCCTCCTTCATCGTCACGCTCGCGGGCATGCTGGTGTTCAAGGGGCTCGCATTGGCGGTCCTGCAGGGGCAGTCAGTGGGGCCGTTCCCGTCGACGTTCCAGAAGTTGTCCTCGGGCTTCATCCCGGAGGTGCTCCCCCTCGACGGCACGCTGCATCCCACCTCGCTGCTGATCGGCGCGCTGCTGGCGCTGGCGCTGGTCTATGCCAGTGTCAAGAGCCGGGCGCGCGAGCAGTCTCACGGCATCGAGGTCGAGCCCCCCACGATCTTCGCCGCAAAGAGCGCCGCGCTGGCCGGCGTCGTGCTCTATTTCACCTACCTGATCGCCTCGCATCGCGGGTTGCCGAACGTTCTCGTGATCATGATGGCGCTGATCGCGCTCTATGGCTTCGTCACGCGGCGCACCGTCATCGGCCGGCAGATCTATGCCGTCGGCGGCAATGCCAAGGCTGCCAAGCTGTCTGGTATCAAGACCGAGCGATTGACCTTCCTGACCTTCGTCAACATGGGCGTTCTCGCCGCCTTGGCCGGGCTTGTCTTCGCCGCGCGCCTCAATACCGCGACGCCGAAGGCCGGCGCCGGCTTCGAGCTCGACGTCATCGCCGCTTGCTTCATTGGCGGCGCGTCGGCCTATGGCGGTGTCGGGCGGGTCGGCGGCGCAGTCGTCGGCGCCATGATCATGGGCGTCATGAACAACGGCATGTCGATTCTCGGCATCGGCATCGACTACCAGCAGGTGATCAAGGGCCTGGTGCTGCTCGGCGCCGTCTGCGTCGACGTCTACAACCAGCGCAGGTAGCCGTCGCGGACGAAGCGCCGTCGTTCGGTTCGGGTGCGGAAGACTCGCGGAAGAATACCCGCCCTATCAGGTCGTCAAAGTGACGGGCGCCCTGTCCCACGCGCAAGGCGGGCCTCGTCGTGGATCCGCAGGCCGGAGCGATGACGACAGCGGCGAAGCCGCTGTCTGGCCTGTTCGCGGCGGGCGGAGCCGCCGGCGGTGTATCCGGCTCCGCCGCGAGAGCTATCTGTCGGGAAACAGCCGCTTGACGGCGGTCGCGCTCGGCCGTGTCGTCGGCGGTGAGCGCCCCGCTCACGCGGCCACGGCCATCGTCCGATAGGCCGGGCGATCGAGCTGTGGAAACAACTCGTACACCGGATTGTGGCGTGCGGCGAAGTAGGCCTCGAGCTCGCTGACCGCGAGATGCTCCCACTCTTCGGCCTGGCCCAACAGCGAGTTCCGCTGCGGAGGACGGAAGGCGGCAGTCTGGCGATACAACGAAGCAATGGCGCGATAGCGGCGCACTTTTTCCAACACGGCTTCCCCGTTCATAGGCATCAGTCCCCAAATCTTCGATTGCGTCTTTTCGGTTTCGTCATCGCGAATTTGGTCCGAGCCATTTTCGAATTCGTTAGCGGCCCGGCCAGAAGGCTGGAATGGTTTCCGAACTCTTCACGTGATGGCGGCGGCACGCACAATCGCGCTGCGCAATGAACGAGGCTTGTTAGGGAGGTTCGGCTTTCGCGAGGTGGAAGCGGGCGGCTCACGGCGCAGAACTTGCTGGCCCAGGATTTGGCGCGTTCAGCGCGCCCGCATCGGGAGCACGACGACCTGGCCGGGATAGATCAGATTTGGATCCCGGATGCGCGCGCGATTCGCCCGGTAGACGATCGCGTAGCGTGTCCCCGCGCCGTAGGTAACCTGGCTGATGTGCCACAGACTGTCGCCACGGGATACGACCTTCGTCACGCTCTTGTGCTCGCCGTTGGGCTCGCTCTTGTTCTCACTTTTGGCCTCGGCCGCGGCGGATGACGGGCCGCGATCGGGGGAGCCCGTACTTGGACTTCCATGCGGCGGCTGCGACAGAGCCGCGTCATGCCGGTTTGCCGCCGCGGACTCTGAAGCCGCCTCGGCATGCGCTTGCAGCGCGCCGGTGCTGGACGGCGCCTCGTTCAATGCGACGGCGACGCCCTGTCTGGATGTCGCCAGCGTGCCGTCGGGCAATTTCGACCTCAACGTCAATTCGTAGTCACCAGCCGGAAGTTGGGACGGCACCATGACGAATTGGCCGGATTGATCTGCCACCGCCTGGTCAAGGCGTTCGCCATTACGCAACAGTTCCACGGTTGCGCCTGCGGCGGCCCGGCCGGCGATGACCGCCGCTCCGGTCGGATCGATGCGGGCGACGTCGAAGGCGGGCAGGGATTCGTCGGCGCTTGGTGCAGCCGGGGGCGCGGAGGCAAGTTGAGCTGCCACGGC
>NZ_JBAURI010000696.1:0-1524 GCF_049581145.1 Bradyrhizobium sp. | reverse complement strand
GGCGGCAGCCAATACATTCTGCTCGGGCCGAAGCTGATCGAGCCGCCGGGGCAATGCCGCTCCAACCACGACGTGATTTGCGCGCTGGCGAAGCGCCTGGGGGCCGAACATCCGGGCTTTGATATGACGCCGCGTCAGCTCATCGACGTCAGCCTGCAACAATCCGGCTGGGGCACGCTCGCCGAGCTCGAAGCCAACCGCTGGATCGACTGCCAGCCCGATTTCGCCAAGGCGCATTATCTCGACGGCTTCGCCTATCCGGACAAGAAATTCCATTTCAAGCCGGACTGGCCCCGAGTACCGTTCCAGCGCTGGCACCGCGACGAGTCGCGCCGGCCGCTGCCGGAATTGCCCGACCACTGGGACGTCATCGAGGAGGCCGACGACGAGCATCCGTTCCGGCTCGCCACCTCGCCGGCGCGCGGCTTTCTCAATTCGACCTTCACCGAAACGCCGACCTCGCTTACGCGCGAGCGGCGGCCCGAAGTGATGATCCATCCCGGCGATGCCGCCACGCTTGCCATCGCCGACGGCGAAGAGGTCGTGCTCGGCAACCGCCGCGGCGAAGTGCGGCTGCACGCCAAATTGTTCGACGGCGTGCGCCGCGGCGTCTTGATCGCGGAATCGCTGTGGCCGAACTCGGCCTATGCCGACGGCCGCGGCATCAACACGCTCACCGGCGCCGACGCCATCGCGCCGTTCGGCGGCGCCGCGTTCCACGATAATAAGGTGTGGGTGCGTAAAGCGGCGTGACCCAAAGCGTAACAAATAAAATTTCGAGAAAACTGGCGAGGAGACGATGACGGAATCGGACAAGGACCGTTCGGCCAGCGCGGCGGCCATGGTGGCGGCCCGGCTCGACCGGCTGCCGTTATCGTCCTGGCATATCCGCGTCCGCCTCATCCTCGGCATCGCCACCTTCTTCGACGCCGTCGATCTGTTGGCGATCAGCTTCGCGCTGCCGGCGCTCGCCGGGCCGTGGCATCTCTCCCCGCAACAGATCGGCGCGATCATTTCGGCGGCGTTCCTCGGCCAACTGGTCGGCGCACTTGCCGGCGGCTGGGCCGCCGAAATGTTCGGCCGGCTGCGCACCGTCGTCATTGCGGTGGCTATTTTCGGCGTGATGAGTCTGGCCTGCGCCTTCGCCTGGGACGCGCAGTCGCTCATCGCCATGCGTTTCATCCAGGGCATCGGCCTTGGCGCCGAGGTCCCGGTTGCCACCACCTACATTATCGAGATGGCGCGCAGCCAAGGCCGCGGCCGCTTCTACATTCTCTACGAGCTGATATTCGTCTTCGGCCTCGTCGCGGCGGCGCTGTTCGGCTACGCGATGGTGCCGCACCTCGGCTGGCAATCGCTGTTCTATCTCGGCGGCCTGCCGGCGCTCTTGGCGCTATTTTTGACGCGGCTGTTGCCGGAGTCGCCGCGCTGGCTGGCGAGCAAGGGCCGGCTCGCCGAAGCCGATGCGATCGTCAGTCAAATCGAAAGAGAAGTCGCGGCCTCGGGCAAAGTGCTGCCGCCGCC
>NZ_JBAURI010000695.1:0-4604 GCF_049581145.1 Bradyrhizobium sp. | reverse complement strand
CGTCGGAGGAATGCTGGATTTCCAGCGCCATCGGCCCTTCCACCCGGAGCACCAGCGTGGCCGGCTCCTGCGGCTGGCCCTCCACCGGGCGCGGCCATTGGATCTTGAGCGGCTCGGAATGCGCGGCGACCTGCTTGCCCGCGATCTCCCCCCAGCGCGTCACCAGCTCGCGGGCGGCAAAGCCCTGCTTGGCATAGGCGTCGGAAAACACGTCGCCGAGCAGGACGGAGAGCGGCTTGGCGCTGAACAAGCGGGGTTTTGCCATGAGGCGTTATAGCACAACAATGTTGCGAGAAGGCATCCACGAACTTGCGGTGCTGCCGGACAGAAAGACGTGGATGGCCGGGACGAGCCCGGCCATGACGTGGAGAGATTGGCGCGCAGCCGTTACAGTCGTTTTGTCATGAGCCCTGTCGCAGCCGGTCAACAACCACGAGTTCCCAGCGAAACTCCCAGCCGCCCGGCATTGCTGCTGGCCTGGTACGACCGCCATCGCCGCCGGCTGCCGTGGCGACCGCCGGCGGGGCAGCGCGCCGAGGCCTACCGGGTCTGGCTGTCGGAAATCATGCTGCAGCAGACCACGGTGAGGGCGGTCGGGCCGTATTTCGAAAAGTTCGTCGCGCGCTGGCCCGACGTCGCCGCACTGGGGCGCGCCTCGCTCGACGATGTGCTGCGGATGTGGGCCGGGCTGGGCTATTACTCGCGCGCCCGCAATCTGCACGCCTGCGCGGTCGCGGTGCTGCGCGACCATGGCGGCGCGTTTCCGGATACGGAAGCAGGCCTGCGCGCGCTGCCGGGGATCGGGCCCTACACGGCGGCCGCGATTGCCGCGATCGCGTTCGATCGCCGCACCATGCCGGTCGACGGCAATATCGAGCGGGTGGTGTCGCGGCTGTTCGCGGTGGAGGAGCCGCTGCCGCAGGCCAAGCCGCAGATCCAGCGCTTGGCGGCGACGCTGCTCGCTCCCGCTCGATCCGGCGAAGAGGAGTCTCGCGCCGGCGATAGCGCGCAGGCGCTGATGGATCTCGGCGCCACGATCTGCACGCCGAAGAAACCGGCCTGCGCGCTGTGTCCGCTGAACCAGGATTGTGTCGCCCGGGCGCGCGGCGATCAGGAGAGCTTTCCGCGCAAGGCGCCGAAGAAGACCGGCACGTTGCGGCGCGGCGCGGCCTTCGTCGTGACGCGGGGCGACGAACTTCTGGTGCGCAGCCGTCCCGCAAAAGGATTGCTAGGCGGCATGACCGAAGTGCCGGGCTCCGACTGGCATGCCGCGCAGGACGACGCGGCCGCGAAAGCGCAGGCGCCGGCGCTGAAGGGCGTTGTGCGCTGGCACCGCAAGGCCGGCGTCGTCAGCCACGTCTTCACGCATTTCCCGCTGGAGCTCGTGGTCTATACCGCCAGGGTGCCGGCGCGCACCCGCGCCCCGGAGGGCATGCGCTGGGTGCCGGTGGCGACGCTCGACGGCGAGGCGCTGCCCAATCTGATGCGCAAGGTGATCGCGCACGGCTTCGGTTCGGGCTCGCCAGCTCCGGATCATGCGGCTGGCTCCTGACAGCACACTGGCAGCGGGCCTGCGCTACAGCGTGTTCCGGAGGTTCCCATGATCGCGACCGCGCTCGACCATGTTGTCCCGCCGCCATCGGCAAAATTGCTCGGCTGGCGCCTGCTCGATGCCCGACCCGGCGACGGCTGGATCCGGCTCGGTTTTGACGGCAAGCCCGAGTTCTGCAACCCGGCCGGCTTCATCCAGGGCGGCATGCTGTCCGCGATGCTCGACGACACCATGGGCCCGGCGGTGTTCATCATGACCGGGGGCAGGCTGTACACCGCGACCATCACCATGACCGTCAATTTCCTGGCGCCGGCCAAACCGGGGCCGATCACCGGCGAGGCGGAGGTGACGCAGCTTGGCCGGACGATTGCGTTTGTGCAGGGACGGTTGACGGCCGACGACGGCACCATGCTGGCCACCGCCACCGCAAGCGCGCGATTGGTCGACACTGCGAAGGCCTTCAGGCGATAAGGCCGTCAAGCTGACCCCATGCTGGCGCAGCGATTTCGAAGCTCGAATCATATCAGGCGTCGCCATGCAGTCGATTCCTCCTCTCCCTCCACGCGCGTGAGCCGCGTGGCGGGGAGGAAGCGCCCTGCAGATGACAACTTTCACGGAATCGCTCGTCTGGCCCGCGGCGCCTCGCCGCCGGATGTGACGATCGGCGGCCGGGCGTTCAGCGCCTCGACCTGGAAGCCGGCGACGCGCTTGTAGTTGGCGGCGATCTCTTCCAGCTCCTGCTGCGACAGCACGTCGGTGACGACCTTGTAGCCGTCGGGCGCGCGCTCCTCGACCATCTGCATCACCTGCTCCGGCCCGTTGCGGCGGTTGAGCTTGACCAGCTCGGTGGTGGCGGGGCGGCGGTCGGCCTCGTAGGCGGCAAGCGCTTCATGGGTCGCGCCGTGTGCGGCAATCTCACGCGTGAGGACGCGGGCATCGAGGATGGCCTGCGAGGCGCCGTTGGAGCCGATCGGATACATCGGGTGCGCGGCGTCACCGAGCAGCGTCACCTTGCCGAAGGTCCAGCGATCGAGCGGGTCGCGGTCGACCAGCGGATATTCATAGGCGTGGCTGCAGTTGCGGATCAGCCCGGGCACGTCGAGCCAGTCGAACCTCCAGCTCTCGAACCAGGGCAGGAATTCCTCCAGCTTCGCGGCCCGGTTATAATCCTCGCGGCGCCACTGATAGCTCGGCGGCATGTGGCGTTCGGCGACCCAGTTGATCTGGTATTGGCCGGCGGCGTCCGGCTCCTTCGAGATCGGATAGCAGACGAATTTCAGCACCTCATGGCCGGCCATGATCATGGTGCGGCCGGACAGGAAGGCATCGCTTGCGGTGATGCCGCGCCACAGGATGCGGCCGTTCCAGATCGGCGGGCCTTCCTGCGGATAGAGCTTTTCGCGCACCGCCGAGTGGATGCCGTCGGCCGCGATCAGCACCGCGCCGTCATGGCTGCCGGCGGCTTGGCCGGTCGCCTTGTCGATGAAATCGGTGCGCACGCCGTCGCCGGTCTCGGTCCAGCCGGCGAGGTGGTGGCTCAGCAGGATGTTGTCGGGGCCGAGCCGCTCGATCGCGGCATCGCGCAGGATCTGCTGCAGCAGGCCGCGATGGATCGAGAATTGCGGCCAGTGGTAGCCGGCCTCGCGCCCGCGCGGCTCGCTCCAGATCGGCTGGCCATGCTTGGAAAAATATGCGAGCTCCTTCGTGCGCACGCCCATCGCATCCAGCCGCTCCAACAGGCCGAGCTCGACCAGCTCGCGCACCGCATGCGGCAGCACGTTGATGCCGACGCCGAGCGGTTTCAATGCGGCAACGGTTTCGAATAGTTTTGCGTCAACGCCGATCTGGTGCAGGCTGAGCGCCAGCGTCAGCCCGCCGATGCCGCCGCCCGCGATGAGTACCGTCATGACGCCATTCCCCCCATTTGAAGTTTGGGGCGTCTTGGCATGAGAGGCGGCGAGGGGGCAACCGCGAAAGCCCCGGATCGCGGTCGGGGACGGCAACCGGGGATGGACCTCACCCGCGGCCGCCGGTAGTCTCGCGCCGGCCCTCGAGAGGATGAGACATGTTCAAGCTCTATTATACCCCAGGCACCTGCGCGCTCGCCTCGCACATCGCGCTGGCCGAGGCCGGCGCCGACTACACCACCGAGAGGGTCGACTTCAAGACCAACCAGCAGAACAGCCCGCAATACCTGGAGATCAATCCCAAGGGCCGCGTGCCCTCGCTGGTGACCGATCGCGGCATTCTGACCGAGACGCCGGCGATGCTCGCCTTCATCGCGCAAAGCTTTCCGCAGGCCAAACTGGCGCCGCTCGACGACATCTTCGCCTTCGCGCAGGCGCAGGCCTTCAACAGCTATCTCTGCTCCACCGTGCATGTCGCGCATGCCCACCGCATGCGCGGCCCGCGCTGGGCGAGCGAAGAAAGTTCGTTCGCCGACATGAAGCGAAAGGTGCCCGAGAGCGTCGGCGCCGGTTTCGCGCTGATCGAACGCAAGATGCTGCGGGGCCCGTGGGTGATGGGCGAGGCCTATTCGATCTGCGACCCCTATCTGTTTACGCTGACGCAATGGCTGGGCGCCGACGGCGTCGATCTCGCCACCCTGCCGCGCGTGATGGATCATCACCAGCGCATGGCGGCGCGGCCCGCCGTCGCCAAGGCGCTCGCCGAGGAGCAGGGCTGACGCTGTGTGGGGTGGGCAAAGCCAACGGGTCGGCGCAAAGCGCCGCCCGATGACAGCCTCCGCGTGCCCACCATCTGTCTTTCGGCGGACGCGATGGTGGGCACGGCGCAAAGCGCGCCTTCGGCCTACCTACCGCAGCTGCGATTGCAATGACGGTGTGAGATGGTCGCGTAGCTCTCTCACCGTCATTGCGAGCGCAGCGAAGCAATCCATCGCACCGCACAGAAAGGATGGATTGCTGCTCTGCTGTCGCCGGACGATGAAGGTTGAGAGCATGGCCACGCGCGGAACCATTTCCGATTCAATTTTGAGCCATTTTCTCCAGCGTCGTCGCCCGGCTTGACCGGGCGATCCAGTAACCCGCGG
>NZ_JBAURI010000694.1:0-10645 GCF_049581145.1 Bradyrhizobium sp. | reverse complement strand
AGCGGCGGCATGGACTCAACCGTTGCCGTTACAAAGGCGAGGCCGGGATGCAGCGTTGGGTCGGCCTCGGCGTCATCGCCGACAACCTCATCAACATCGGCCGAGCGATGGAAAAGCGGCCTGCCCGATAAATCAATCCGCGATCACCATCAGGCTTTGCCAAAACCCCCGCCGGTCGCCCCTGGCGGGTTTTGCGTTGCTGCGCACCCTTGCGCATTCGTCGCAAAGCCCCGATTTTGCGCCGGAAAGTAGCTAGGAGAGGCGCGATGGAGACCGTTACGATTCACACCGCAAAGACGACCCTGTCTCAGCTTCTGGCGCGTGTCGAAGCGGGTGAGGAGATTATCCTGGCGTGCGGCAAGGAGCCGATCGCCAAACTCGTGCCTTTCCAACCGCAGCAGCCCAAGCGCCGGTTCGGGGCGCTGCACGGCATCATCAGCATCGGACCGGAATTTTCCGACCCCTTGCCGGAGCAGGAGCTGGCAGCGTGGGAATAGCAGCATGCAGCTGCTGCTCGATACACACGCCCTGCTCTGGTGGCTTGCTGGCGACGACGCGCTCTCTGCGGCTGCGCGAACTGCAATAGCAGACGAGGACAACGGCATGTTCATCAGCGCCGCGTTAACATGGGAAATAGCGGCGAAGCATCGCATCGGCAAATTGCCCGGCATTGCCGCTGTCATCGCCGATCTCGACCGAGTGATCGCCGATCAGGGCTTCATCGGCCTGCCGATGAGCTTTCGGCATGGGCGGGTGGCGGGCACTTTGCCGGGCCCTCACCGCGACCCGTTCGACCGAATGCTGATCGCCCAGGCGATGCTGGAAAATCTCGTGCTCGTTTCCAGTGAGCAGCCCTTCGACGCCTATGGCGTCGCACGATTCTGGTAGGCAGCAGCGCTGTCTGAAATCCCGTCGCTTCAAGCGCGTCGTTTCAAGCCCGCACGCCGCGGCAAACCACGGTTCGCTCGAGGGCATCCAGGATGAGATCGAGCTTTTTTCCACGTCCTCTGCGAGAAAGCGCAAAACGAAATAACCATTCTCCTGGAGTAACTGGTCTTTTCTGCGATCTCGCCGGTAGGCGTCGACATTTCCGAGATGGTGCGAGCCGTCCAATTCGATGGCCACGCGACAGATTGGGCACAGCAGGTCGACTTCCATTCGGTCCCAACCGTCAAACGCAATCGGCAGCTCAACATCGAGCCTGAAGCGCCCCGCCATCCTCGGCAGCGTTTCCAGCCGGCGATAGAGAAATGCCTCAGTTGCACTCCTCCCGGCAGCCGCCAGGACGTCGACACCGAACATCGTGATGGAAGGTGGGTTACGCTTCAGCCGTCATTCTGACGGCCGAAGCTAACCCGCCCTACCGAGCTCTTCGACCGCGACGGCCGCCAACAGGTCTTCGCGAAAGCCGCTGACGCAAGACCCCGTTTGTGTCAGAAGGTGGGGCGCGACTTCACCGGCCGCCCCATCAGCGAGTGTCGAACATGCCCCCGCCGAAACCGCCCGCGTTCGAAACCCTGAGCCTGCATGCCGGCCAGCATCCCGATCCCACGACCGGCGCCCGCGCCGTGCCGATCTATCAAACGACGTCCTACGTCTTTCAGGATTCGGAGCATGCGGCCGCGCTGTTCAATCTGGAGCGCGCCGGGCACATCTACACCCGCATTTCCAACCCGACCACCGCCGTGCTCGAAGAGCGGCTCGCGGCGCTCGAGGGCGGCGTCGGCGCGATCTGCACCGCCAGCGGCATGGCGGCGATGCACCTCGCCATCGCCACGCTGCTCAATGCCGGCGATCACATCGTCGCCTCGGCCTCGCTCTATGGCGGCAGCATCAACCTGCTCGCCCACACCCTGCCCCGTTTCGGCATCACGACGACCTTCGTCAAGCCACGCGATCTCGAGGCGTTCCGGCAGGCGATCACGTCGCGGACGAGGCTCGTGATCGGCGAGACCATCGGCAACCCCGGGCTTGAAGTGCTCGACATTCCCAAGGTCGCGGAGATCGCGCATCAGGCCGCGATCCCGCTATTGATCGACAACACCTTTGCGACGCCCTATCTCAGCCGCCCCATCGAGTTCGGCGCCGACATCGTGATGAACTCGGCCACCAAATGGCTGGGCGGGCACGGCATCGCGATCGGCGGCGTGATCGTGGACGGCGGCGGCTTCGACTGGCGCGCCTCCGGCAAATTCCCGGTGCTGACCGAGCCCTATGCCGGCTACCATGGGCTGGTTTTCGACGAGCAGTTCGGGTCCGCCGCCTTCATCATGCGCGCCCGCACCGAAGGCCTGCGCGATTTCGGCGCCTGCCTGTCACCGACCAACGCGTTTCAGTTGCTGCAGGGGATCGAGACACTGGCGGTCCGGATGGACCGGCACATCCAGAACACCGCCGTCGTGCTCGATTTCCTCAGAGCGAACAAGGCCGTCGACTGGGTGTTGCACCCATCGCTGGAGAGCCATCCGGACTACCAGCTTGCCAAGCAGTTGCTGCCGCGCGGCGCCGGCTCGATCGTCTCTTTCGGCATCAAGGGTGGCCGCGCCGCCGGCAAGAAATTCATCGAGTCGTTGCGCCTGATCAGCCATCTCGCCAATGTCGGCGACGCCAAGACGCTGGTCATTCACCCCGCCAGCACCACGCATCAGCAGATGGACGCCGCGCAACTCGCCGCCGCCGGCATCGGCGAGGAACTGGTGCGGCTGTCGGTCGGCATCGAGTCGGCCCAGGACATCACCGATGATCTCGCACAGGCGCTGCGCGCCTCGCAGAAGGTTTGAGCCATGGAGCTGACAGTCAATGGCCGTCAGGCGTTTGTCGCGACCGGCGGCCGGGATTTCGATGCATCGCTGCCGGCCGTGGTCTTCCTGCACGGCGCCGGCTTCGATCACACGGCATGGGCGCTGCATAGCCGCTGGTTCGCGTATCACGGATTCGCGGTGCTTGCGCCGGACCTGCCGGGTCACGGGCGTTCGGCAGGCCCCGCGCTCGCCAGCATCGCCGAAATGGCCGACTGGACCGCCGCTCTGCTCGGCTCGGCCAGCGCGACAAAGGCGCATCTCATCGGCCATTCCATGGGATCGCTGATCGCGCTCGAAACAGCGGCACGCATCCGGAAAGAATATCGGCGCTCAGCCTGATCGGGACGGCCGCCACCATGAGTGTCGGCCCCGACTTGCTCAAGGCCGCTGAAGCGAACGACCAGGCCGCCATCGACATGGTTTCGATCTGGGGCTTGGGCTTCAACGCCGAACTGGGTGGAAGCCAGGCTCCTGGCCTGTGGATGCATGGCGAAGCGCAACGCACGCTGCAGCATTGCAAGCCCGGCGTGCTGTTCAGCGATCTGGCCGCCTGCAACTCCTATCAGGACGCGCTCACGGCAGCAGCGCGGATCACGGTCCCGACCACGCTGATCCTCGGCGAGCGCGACATGATGACGCCGGCAAAGGCCGGCAAGGCGCTGGCGGCGGCGATCCCGCATTCCCGAACAGCAGTTCTACCCGGCGCCGGCCATATGGTGATGGCCGAACGTCCCGACGAACTGCTCGCGGCGCTGAGAAATTGACCGCTCGGAGCATTTTCCGGAAAGGTCGACACCGGCTTTCCGAAAGAAAATGCGACCAAAAGGGACAGCTGGTCCTGCTGCGTCATCTATGGTTTCGTCATGGCCGGGCTTGTCCCGGCCATCCACGACTTGCTTCATTCGGAACGAAAGTAAGTCATGGATGCCCGGGACAAGCCCGGGCATGACGAGCGAGTGGGTGTTGAAACGAATCCAACACGACGCCTTGTCGGCTGGTGACGCAGTGGTAATAGAGCGCTTTCCGATTCAAATCGGAACGCGCTCCTGCCGCGGTCAATGCTTGTGAAACACCAGCGTGCGCAGCTCGATGCTCTCGCGCGGCGGCGCGTCGGCCGGCGTCGTGGGATCGACGAACGCCGTATGCGGCCCAAATCGCGTCCGGCCATCGATGGCGGAATCGTAGCACTTCAGCAGCAGTGCCTCATCGGCCGTCATTTCCGGGAAATAGAACCAGCGGTGGTCGGGATTATACTTCACCGAATAGGTCTCGCCGCGCCGATTGGGATAGATCAGGTCGGAGGCGACGAGATCATCGGGAGCAACGGTGCGGCCATCGCACATGGCCAGCGGCGCATCGCGCAACGGTCCCCGGATCGGCCGCCAGAGATTGATGACCTGCACGCGGCCCTTGAGAAGCTCGTCCGCTTCATCGGGCAGATGCTCGCGAACGCGGTTCGCTCCCGACACGGCGGTCTGATCGACGTGGACGCGGGTTGCCGGCTGTCGCGGGCCCACGCCGCGGATGTCGGATGCGCCTTCCACCCGCCTGCGAACGGTATGGTCGAAGATGACCACGCGGTCCGCCTTCAGCGTCGCCCCGATGAACGCTTCCGCTGCGGGATAATACACGTTCTTGACTTCGCGATCGTCGTAGAAGTTGCTCACCCGGGTCGGGTGACGAACCAGCGCAAAGCCCTCACGATCCAGTGAGATATTTTCGGCGATCAGGCGCGCATCGAAAATCGGAACCTGATGCGGCTCCGGCAGGGCGGTCGACTTCGGCTCCCCCGGCGGCGGATCGAAGGCGTAGGTTCTCGGTCTTCCCGGGGTCGGCGCGAGATAATTCAGTTCGGCGGTCACGAAGGGAAGCGATTCGATTCTTGTTTCTTGAAGGCCCATGGCAAATCTCCGGACGCTGCTGGCTCTTTCAACTTGGGCGAGGCCATCTCATTGGCAAGCCGTCTCGTTGAAATAGCAACGTTGCCATTCCTGCAGACCGCCGATCGGAAACAAATTTACCCAAGGCGGCATCGGCGCGGATCGATGTTCTCGCCTCACGGTTACTTGATCGCCGACAGAAGGCGCGGAAAGTCGGAGATTGATCGGCCCGCGCCGTCCGCGATGGCCTCGGCGAACTGGACGGCCGCGCCTCACGGCTTGGGCTGGCGCTCCTCGCCGGCCGGCGCCGCCGGCGGGAATACGCTCTCGTAATTCGCGCGGGCTTCCCGAATCAGCCGGGCTCGTTCGAGGTCGGATTTGGAGATAAATCGTATGACTTCACCCATTTGTCCTCCAAAGCAGCGATGCGGCTCCGGCATGAGATGCGAACATTGTGCCAAGCTGATCTGACGAGGGCGTAAACAGTCGCCCCGTACGTTTCCGGGGCTCGCCGACGCGGGTCTGGCCGACTCGCGCCGTGAACACGCTTCGTGCGCGGTGTTCCGAAGAAACCGGCGCGAAGCCATTTTGCCCCGGGGCGAAAACGGCAGGAAACACGCGGCGGTCATGGTGCCGCCCGGCAGCGATCCGATGCATGGCATGAGATCGGCGCGGCCGATGGCAAGCGAAAGGATTTCCAGTGAGCGTTATTGCCGAACGCCTTTTTCAACGATGTTCGGCCGGATGATGCCGGATGCGCTGGAGAAACCGAAAGACGAGGCGCCGAAGACGACGCGCAGGCCGAACGGGCGTGAAGGGAAGATCTGCAGCCTATCGAGTGGATTGAACGGAAGCATCGTCAAGGACGCCCGGCCGTGATCCGCCGGACCTCAGCCTTCGAGTTCGATTCCGTTCTCCTCGCACCAGTCGCGCAGCGCGTGCTCGGTGCGTTCGCGCTCGAACGCATACCAGCGCTCCAGCGCTTTCGTTCGGATCAGCAAGGCGCGGAAGTTCCGGTAGGCCCCGCTCCTGCTGAAGATGGAGCGGACCTCGTCGAGCTCGTCGGGCAGGTGTTCACTGGCAAAGTCCAACGCCAATGGCTTGCCAAGATCGAGCTCGCCCTTGTCGGGGATCGCGAGATATTGTTCGTCATCCTCGGCGTCATCGGGCAGCTCGTCCATTTGGTCCAGGTCGCTGAAATCGGAGCGCCAATAGATCTTGCCGGAGCTCCGGCACAGAACAGCCGTATTGCCGCCGACGTCGCCACTCGAGACAAATTCGAACGCCAACACGATATCCTGGAAGCTGACGGGCATGGTCTCGTGCCGGAAAATCCTTGCGGCCACTACTGCGTGGCGGAGCCGCATCGAGATCAGGATTCCGGCGAGACGCTCGCTTGTCAACCATCCGCTGAGGCGCGATCTTCTGCGTCCCCTTGGGGAACCTCCCCGATCGGCGCCCGGTCGATCACCCTTCCGGCTGGTGCCTTCGGGTGATCGCCACCTGCGCCGCCTGCGCGTAGAGGCCCGAGATCAAATCGAGATGGGTGCTGGCGGTTTCCGACTTCGCGGCCCAGCCGTCGAGCGCGTCGAGCATCGGCGGCAAGGTCTGGGCGCGCAACGCGGCGTAGGCTTCGGTCACCGCATGTCCGGTCGCGGTTGCCCGATAGCGGGTTTCCTTGCGCGACGAACTTCCCTCGGTCTCGATCAGGCCGGCGCGAACCAGTTTGCGCGTGGCGTATTGCAGGTTCGGGACATCGACGCGGTTGAGCAATTGCCCGACCTCGGACAACCGCTTCGGCTCGTCGCCCATCCGCACCACGTTGAGCACGGCGACGTCGTCGCCGGTCAGCGGCACGTCGCAGACGGCGGCAAGACAGGCCGCCTTCCAGCGATAATAGGCCTGCGCCAGCCGCTCCAGCCTGAATTCGAAATCGGACAGCTGCCGCTCGGTCTCGGTGCGCGCGAGATGCCAGCCGCCCGGCCGCTCGGCGATCGCCGACGGCTTCTTCGCCTTGGCGCCGTCGGCGGTCCTGTTGCGGGCGGTCTTTCGGGTCGTCTTCAAAGCGGTCTCCTGCGGTCGCGCGCTCACGGCGTAGGCAAGCCCTGCCCAATCTATGCTATTTACATCTGGGAATCTTACATTAAAAATTCAAGTAAGAAAACACGATGAAGCGGTCCGGCCGTGACGGTGGTTTCGGGTTGCTCGAGGCGGAGGTCGACAGGATGGCGGGACACGAGATGGCGGGACAGTGGATCGATATCGCCGCAGCCGATGGCGGCAGCTTCAAGGGATATCTGGCCATCCCGGCTTCGGGATCGGGCCCCGGCATCCTGCTGCTGCAGGAGATCTTCGGCGTCAACGCCTCGATGCGCGAGGTCGCGGACTACTATGCCGAGGAAGGTTACGTCGTGCTGGCACCGGATCTGTTCTGGCGCCTGGAGCCCGGCATCGAGCTCGGCTATTCCGAGGCCGACTTCAACAAGGCGTTCGGCTATTACCAGCGCTTCGACGCCAATCAATCGATCAAGGACGCCGCCGACGCGCTGAAGGTGCTGCGCGCGCGGCCCGAATGCAAGGGCAAGGTCGGCGCGCTCGGCTTCTGTCTCGGCGGCAAGCTCGCCTATCTCGCTGCTGCCCGCACCGATATCGATTGCGCGGTCTCCTATTATGGCGTCGGCATCGAGGCCGATATCGGCGAGGCCGCGAACATCAAGGGCCCGATCGTGTTCCACTTCGCCGAGCTCGACAAGTTCGCACCGGCCGAGGCGCGCGAGCAGATCAAGGCCGGCTTCGCCGGACGGCCCGACGCCGAGTTCTATCTCTATCCGGGCTGCGACCACGCCTTCGCGGCGCCGGAGCGCGCAAGCTTCAACAAGCCGGCGACCCTGATGGCGCATTCACGCTCGATCGCGCTGTTCCGGAAAGTCCTGGGTCCACATTACGATCTCTCGGCGCTGTGGGACCGTCATACCGAACTGGAATTCGGCGTGCGCTCGGCCGAGGCGACGATGGGGACGATGGTGGCGGAGCCCTATGTCAACCACATTCCGACCATGACCGGCGGCGTCGGCTATCGCGACCTGCTGCGCTTCTACGCCAACCATTTCATTCCGAAGACGCCAAAGGATACCAAGCTGATCCCGATCTCGCGCACCATCGGCGCCGATCGCGTCGTCGACGAGATGCTGTTCTGCTTCACCCACGATATCGAGATCGACTGGATGCTGCCCGGCGTGGCGCCGACCGGCAAATATGTCGAGATCCCGCTGGTCGCGATCGTCCGCTTCCGCGGCGACAAGCTCTACAATGAACACATCTACTGGGACCAGGCTTCCGTGCTGGTGCAGATCGGGCTGCTCGATCCGGCATCGCTGCCGGTGGCCGGCGTCGAGACCGCCAAGAAGCTGGTCGACGAGGAGCTGCCGTCGAACACGCTGATGGCGCGCTGGTCAGAGAGCGCGCCGCAGGCCGCCGAATAGATCGCCTTCATTCAACGGCGCCCGCTCGGGGGCGCCGTTCTCGCATGTGGAGTATGGGTTATGGGGTCTTCCGTGCTGTCTCGTCGTCACGTCCTGCAGCTTGCCGGCGCCGCCGCCTTGCCGCTCTCCTCCGGTGTGTTCGGCGGCCGCGTGGCGCAAGCCGCCGACGCGAAAACGCTCACCATCGCCTACAACGTCGATCTGCCCTCGTTCGATCCGACCGTCGGCGTGTCGGCGGTCAATCCGACGCTGCAGTCGATCTATCAGTCGGTGTTCGATCCCTATATCGGCCAGGCGCCTGATCTGTCGTTCAAGCCCGGCCTGCTGACGAAATGGGACTGGAACGCCGATCGCAGCAAGATCACGCTGGAGCTGCGCAAGCGAGCAACCTGGCACGACGGTTCGCCGGTCACGCCCGACGACATCGTCTGGTCGCTGCAGCGCGCCGGCGATCCGAAGAGCGGCAATCCGATCCAGTTCGTCTGGTCCAAGATCGGCAACTTCAAGGCCGACGGCAACACCATCACCGCCGACGTCCTCGAATTCGAGCCGACCATCTTCAAATGGATGGCGTTCCTGACCGGCTACGTGCTGCCGAAGGCCTATTACGAGAAGGTCGGCGCCGACGGTTTCGAGAAGGCGCCGATCGGCTCCGGCCCCTACAAGGTCGACGCCTTCGAGCGCAATGCGTTCCTCAGGCTCAAGGCGCATCCGGGCTATTGGGGACCGAAACCCGCCTTCGAGACCGTGGTGTTCAAGTTCGTCACCGATCCCACCAGCCGCGTTGCCGAGATCGAGTCGGGCGGATCGGACGTCACCTTCGAGATCCCGTATGAGGAGTTCGATCGGCTGAAGACGAAGCCGGCCCTCGTCGGGCAGACCAAGCCGGTGTCTGATATCGCGATGATCTTCATCACCGATGTCGATCCGATGCTGGACCGCAATGTCCGCCTCGCCGCCAGTCATGCGATCGACAAGAAGGCGATCGTCGACCGGCTGTTGAAGGGCTACGGCGTTCCGATCGCCACCCTGGAAGCGCCGGGCTATGCTGCCTTCGATCCTTCGATCAAGGTCGCCTACGATCCGGGGCTGGCGAAGAGTCTCTTGGCCAAGAGCGGCTACTCGCCGGAAAAGCCGGTCAAGTTCACCATCCAGACCACGCGCGGCTTCAAGCCGAAGGATTACGAGATGATCGAGGCGATCGTCGGGATGTGGCGCAAGGTGGGCATCGAGGCCAATATCGAGGTCTACGAGATCGCGAAGCATTTCGAGTTGCGCGCCGCCCACAAGCTGGCGCCGGCCGCGTTCTACAACTGGGGCAACGCGATCGGCGATCCCTCCACCTCGACCGGCTTTGCGATGTTCGGCCCCTCGCCGCACTGCGCATGGAAGGGCAAGGATCTGGTCGAGCGCATCGGGCCCTTGTGGGGCGAAAAGGACGAGGCCAAGCGGATTGCCGGCTACAAGGCCGTCGATAAATACATCGCCGAGGAAGGCGAGGTCATCCCGCTGTTCCAATATGTGCAGCCGATCATCCACAAGAAGGGGCTGAAGGTCGTCGCGCAGTCCAACGGCATGATCCTGCCGCAACTGATCACGCCGGCATAAACGACGTCAGACAAGGCGACCCAAGCAATGCGCTGGGGCGAGATCATCCGACGGCTCGTCCTCATCCCGCCCACGCTGTTCGGCGTGGCGGTGATCGTGTTCGTACTGCTGCGCGTAGTGCCCGGCGATCCCATCGCCATGATGATTCCACCGGGCGCCGCGCCTGCCGACATCGCAAGGCTGCGGGCGTTCTACGGGCTCGACCAGCCGATCCCGCAGCAATTCATCACCTGGCTCGGTCAGGCGTTGCGCGGTGATTTCGGCCGTTCGATCAGCGTCCATCAAAGCGTGTTCGAGCTGGTGCTGGCACGCTTTCCGGCGACGCTCGAACTGGCGCTGGTCGCGGTGCTGATCGCGGTCGGCCTCGGTCTGACCGTCGCCATGACCGGCATCCTGCTGCGCGGCAAACGCGCGGAATGGCTGGTCGACAGCGGCGTCGGCGTCCTGCTCGCCATCCCGGATTTTCTCTGGGCCCTGATCCTGCTGATATTGTTCGGTGTCCTGATCCCGCTATTGCCGATATCGGGCCGCATCGATCCGGACATCGACGTCAGCTTTCACAGCAATTTCTATCTGCTCGAAAGCCTCGTGACCGGGCGCATCGACATCGCCTATGCGTTGTTGCATCACATGATCCTGCCGGCACTGGCGCTCGCTTTGCCCTTCGCGGCGTTGCTGGCGCGGATCCTGAAAGCATCGCTGGCCGAGGCCGAGGACCAGGACTATGCGCAGATCGCCCGCACCCGCGGCTTTTCACGCCCCGAAATCCTGCTGCGCGAAGTGTTTCCCAACGCGTTGATCCCCACCGTTGCGCTCGGCGGCGTGCAGGTCACGCTGCTGCTCGGCGGCACCGTGCTGGTCGAGCGCATCTTCT
>NZ_JBAURI010000693.1:0-2118 GCF_049581145.1 Bradyrhizobium sp. | reverse complement strand
TTGAAATCGTCAATAAACTTGGCGCCCTTTTTCAAATCGAAGAGCGGATGGTTGTCTTCGCGCTCTTTGCGGCTGAGCTCGCCGATGTTGGGAATACGCAGGGCGACGACGGGAAGCGCGGGGTCGATCTGCAGCGTGGCGAGCGCTTCGTCAGTGAATGCAGGGCGCACATCGGTGAGGCCGGGCAGACGAAGGTCGGGCTTGTCGGTGCCGTAGCGGCGCAGCGATTCGTCGTAGCTGATGCGCGGGAATGGAATGGGCAGGTCGATGCTGGCCGCGGAGAAGGCGGCCTTGAGGAATTGTTCGACCACTCCGAAGACCATCTCCTGCTGTGGGAAACTCATTTCGAGGTCGACCTGCGTGAATTCGAGCTGGCGGTCGGCGCGCTGGTCTTCGTCACGGAAGCAGCGAGCGATTTGCAAGTAGCTGTCGAAGCCCGAGATCATGAGGATCTGCTTGAAGATCTGCGGCGACTGCGGCAACGCGTAGAAGTGGCCGGGATGCACTCGGCTGGGAACAAGAAAATCGCGCGCGCCTTCGGGTGTGCTCTTGTTCAGAATGGGCGTTTCGACTTCGAGAAAGCCCTGCGCGCTGAGGCTTTCGCGAATGGCGCGGGTGATCTGGTGGCGCAGGCGGAAGTTGTGCTGCATCTCAGGCCGGCGCAGATCGATGTAGCGATACTTGAGGCGGACTTCTTCGTTCTGGATGGCTTCTTCAGAGGGCGAGAACGGCGCGAGGCGCGTGTCGTTCAGTACACGCAGCTCGGTGGCTTCGATCTCGATCTCGCCAGTCGGCATCTTGGGGTTGATGGCGTCTTTGTCGCGCAGACGCACTTTGCCGACAGCAGCGACGACGTATTCGGGGCGAACCTGCTCGCCTTTCAGGTGGCCATCGGGCGTAAGTTCCTTGTCGAGGACAATTTGCGCGATGCCGGAGCGATCGCGTAGGTCGAGGAAGATGAGGTTGCCATGGTCGCGGCGGCGGTTGACCCAGCCCATGAGTACGACCTGTTGGCCCGCGCGTGCGGCGCGCAGTGTGCCGCAGAGATGCGTCCGTTGAAGATTGCCTAAGAAGTCGAGCACTACCTTGGTCCTTTGCTATGGGATCCGGCGCTCACGCCACGATTCCCTCAGGGGCTAAAGCCCCAATTGTTATTTCGCATCATGTGGCACGACTTTACAGGCTGCGGATCGAAAACCGTCCCTCAGCGGCTAAAGCCGGTTTCATTCAACGGTTCTATATGGCACGAGTAAACTCGTGCCCCTTCAAAACATCCACTTCTTCCGCAGCGTGAAGCTGTGCCCCTTCAAAAACGGTTGTTAGACTCGCGCGCCAGCAACTGCTTCATTCAGCGAGAAAGGCGGCGAGCTCCGCGCGCGGAACCTTTGTTTGTGTGCCAGAGGCGAAGTCCTTCACGGTCAGGATACCGGATTGAAGCTCGTCTTCGCCGAGGATGACGATGCGACGGGCGGTCTTGTCTGCGGCCTCGAAAGACTTCTTGAGGCGGAAGCTGCCGTCTCCCAGGTCGATGCGGAGGCCGGCGTGGCGGAGTTCGCGGGCTAGAGCAAGAGCGGCGGGGTTGAGATTCTCGCCGAGCGGGGCAATATACGCATCCGCCACCTGCGGTAGGGTGGCTTCAAGAGATTGGAGAGTTAGAACGAGTCGATCTTCGCCCATGGCGAAGCCGATGCCGGGGGCTTTGGGGCCGCCGATGGCTTCGCTGAGACCGTCGTAGCGGCCGCCGCCAAGGAGGGCATTTTGCGCGCCAAGACCGCCGTGGGTGAATTCAAATGTGGTGCGAGTGTAGTAGTCGAGACCGCGGACCATGCGGTGGTTGCGCGTGTAGGGGACACGGGCGGCGTCGAGAGCAGCGAGCACGGCGGCGAAATGGGTTTTGGAGGTCTCATCGAGGGAATCGACGATTTTGGGCAGGGTTTCAATGATGGGCTGGTCGTCAGGGACTTTGCAGTCGAGGACGCGCAAGGGGTTGGTGACGGCGCGACGCTGGCAGTCGAGGCACATTCGCGGAGCCAGCGGAATGAGGGCTTCGCGGAGGGTTTCGTTATAGCGAGCGCGGTCGGCCGCGGAGCCGACGGAGTTGATTTCGAGGGTCCAGCC
>NZ_JBAURI010000692.1:0-6159 GCF_049581145.1 Bradyrhizobium sp. | reverse complement strand
GGTCGCGATCGCGACCCGCGAATAGGTCACGACGGCCTTCTGGCCCGCGATCAGCGATAGGTCGGCCGCCGCCGTTTCCGCCTTCTTGCGGTCGTTGACGGCTTCGCCGATGCCCATATTGAGCACGACCTTGTCGAGCCGCGGCACCTGCATGACATTGGCGTAACCGAACTTCTCGGTCAGCTGGCTGCGGATATTGCTGTCGTATTCCGCGCGCAGGCGCGGCACATAGGCGGTCTCAGCCATCGATCTCTGCTCCCGAGCTCTTGGCAACGCGGACTTTCTTGCCGTCCGCCTGAATCTTGAATCCGACGCGGGTCGGCTTGCCGTCCTTGCCCACGTAAGCGAGGTTCGACAGGTGGATCGGCATCTCCTTGGAGATGATGCCGCCCTCCTGCGCCTGGGTCTGCTTCTGGTGACGCTTCACCATGTTGACGCCGCGAACCAGCGCCTTGCACGCGTCGGGCTGCACCTCGAACACCTCGCCGGTGCGGCCCTTGTCGCGGCCGCTCAGCACGATCACCTTGTCGCCCTTGCGGATCTTCGCAGCCATCACAGCACCTCCGGCGCGAGCGAGATGATCTTCATGTGGTTCTTGGCGCGCAGCTCGCGCGGCACCGGCCCGAAGATGCGGGTGCCGACCGGCTCCGACTGGTTGTTGATCAGGACGGCGGCATTGCGGTCGAACCGGATCACCGAGCCGTCGGCACGGCGGATGTCCTTGCGGACCCGCACCACCACGGCCTTCATCACGTCGCCCTTCTTGACCTTGCCGCGCGGGATCGCCTCCTTGATCGACACCACGATGATGTCGCCCACGGTGGCGTAGCGGCGTTTGGAGCCCCCAAGCACCTTGATACACATGACACGGCGTGCGCCTGAATTGTCGGCCACGTCGAGGTTGGTCTGCATCTGAATCATTGATGCACCTCGTCCTCTTTATCTGGCGCGCAAGAGACTTGCGCTTGAATGTCTCAAGACAGGTCCGGCTTCCGCCGGACCGCCTCAGGCGGATTGCTTGTGTTCGCCCCGGACCACGGTCCAGCGCTTCAACTTCGAGATCGGCTTGCTTTCCTCGATCCACACCACGTCGCCCGGCTTGAACTGATTGTCCTCGTCGTGGGCATGGTAGTTTTTCGAGCGGCGGATCGTCTTCTTGTAGATTGGATGGGTGAAGCGGCGGTCGACCCGCACCACGACCGTCTTGGCCTGCTTGTCGCTGACGACCACGCCCTGGAGCGTACGTTTCGGCATGAGGAGCCCCTTACTTCTTCTTGGCGCGCGACTGCGCGGCGATGGTCTTGATGCGGGCGATGTCGCGGCGGGCTTCTCGCATCCGCGAGGTGTTCTCGAGCTGCCCGGTGGCGCGCTGGAAACGCAGGTTGAAGCGCTCCTTCTTCAGGTTGAGGACGGCGTCGTCCATCTGATCGGGGCTCATCGCGCGGATGTCTTCGGGTTTCATCTCGGCCATGACCATTACTCCGCAATGCGCTCGACGAAGCGCGTCTTGATCGGCAGCTTGGCGGCGGCGAGCGTCAGCGCTTCCTTCGCCAGCTGCACCGGCACGCCGTCGATCTCGAACATCACTCGTCCGGGCTTGACCCGGGCCACCCACAGTTCCGGCGTCCCCTTGCCGGAGCCCATGCGGACTTCGGCAGGCTTCTTCGACACCGGCACGTCCGGGAAGACGCGGATCCAGACGCGGCCGGCGCGCTTCATATGGCGGGTCAGCGCGCGGCGGGCGGCCTCGATCTGGCGCGCGGTGACGCGGTCGGGCTCCATCGCCTTGAGGCCGAACTGGCCGAATGACAACGTCGCACCGGAACTGGCAACGCCGTGGATGCGGCCCTTATGCTGCTTCCGGAACTTCGTCTTCTTTGGTTGCATCATGGCGTCAAGCCCTCAAACTCTCAAAAGCCTTCATCAGGCCGCATCGCGGCGCGGCCGCGTATTGTCGCCCTCGGCCATCCGCTTGTCCTGGGCCATCGGATCGTGCTCGAGGATTTCGCCCTTGAAGATCCAGACCTTGACGCCGCAGGTGCCGAACGTGGTGAATGCGGTCGCGACGCCGTAATCGATGTCGGCGCGCAGCGTGTGCAGCGGCACCCGGCCCTCGCGATACCATTCCATGCGCGCGATTTCCGCGCCGCCCAGCCGTCCCGAGCAGTTGATGCGAATGCCTTCGGCGCCCAGGCGCATCGCCGACTGCACCGCGCGCTTCATGGCGCGACGGAACGCGACGCGGCGTTCGAGCTGCTGGGCGATCGATTCGGCGACCAGCGTCGCATCGAGCTCCGGCTTGCGGATTTCGACGATGTTGATCACGACGTCGGAGGCGGTGATGTCGGCGACCTTCTTGCGCAGCTTGTCGATGTCGGCGCCCTTCTTGCCGATCACGACGCCCGGACGCGCCGAATGAATGGTGACGCGGCACTTCTTGTGCGGGCGCTCGATCACGATGCGCGCCACCGCCGCCTGCTTCAATTCCTTGTGCAGGATCTCGCGGATCTTGACGTCCTCGTGCAGCAGCTTGCCGTATTCGGCCTTGCCTGCAAACCAGCGGGAATCCCAGGTCCGGTTGATGCCGAGACGCAGCCCGATCGGATTGATCTTTTGACCCATCGTTTTCTCCAGCGTCCCTTGACTTACGCGCTCGCCTCGACCTGACGAACCACGATCGTCAGTTGCGAAAATGGTTTGTAGATGCGGCCCGAGCGGCCGCGGCCGCGCGGCGAAAATCGCTTCATCACCAGGCCGTTGCCGACGAAGGCTTCCTTGACCACGAGTTCGTCGACATCGAGATCGTGGTTGTTCTCCGCATTGGCAATCGCCGATTCCAGGCACTTCTTGACGTCGACCGCGATCCGCTTGCGCGAGAATTGCAGGTCGGCGAGCGCAGCCGAAGCCTTCCGGCCGCGGATCAGCTGCGCGACCAGATTGAGCTTCTGCGGGCTCACCCGCAGCATCCGGGCGATCGCCTTGGCCTCGTTGTCCGGGAGGCTCCGTCCGCGCTTTGGTTTGCTCATCGCTTAAGTCCTCAAGCCTAATCTCAAGCCAGATATCAGGATTTCCTGCGTCAGGATTCGATCAGGATTTCTTGGCTTTCTTGTCGCCCGAATGGCCGTGGAAGGTCCGGGTCGGCGAGAACTCGCCGAACTTGTGGCCTACCATTTCCTCGTTGATCGAAACCGGCACATGCTTCTGGCCGTTGTAGACGCCGAACACCAGGCCGACGAATTGCGGCAGGATGGTCGAGCGGCGGCTCCAGATCTTGATGACGTCATGACGGCCGGACGCACGCGCGGCATCTGCCTTCTTGAGCAGCGACGCCTCGACGAACGGGCCTTTCCAGACTGAACGAACCATGTCCGGCGTTCCTTACTTCTTCCGCTTGTGGCGGCTCAGGAGAATGAATTTGGTGGTCGACTTGTTGGTACGGGTCTTCTTGCCCTTGGTCGGCTTGCCCCACGGGGTCACCGGGTGGCGGCCGCCCGAGGTGCGGCCTTCGCCGCCGCCATGCGGGTGATCGATCGGGTTCATCGAGACGCCGCGGTTATGCGGCCTGCGGCCGAGCCAGCGGGTGCGTCCGGCCTTGCCGATCGAGATGTTCATATGGTCGGGGTTCGACACCGCGCCGATGGTGCCGCGGCAGCGGCCGTGAACCAGGCGCTGCTCGCCCGAGTTCAGGCGCACGATGACGTAGTCCTGGTCGCGGCCGACCAGTTGGGCATAGGTGCCGGCGGAACGCGCGAGCTGGCCGCCCTTGCCGATCTTGGTCTCGATGTTGTGGACGATGGTGCCGATCGGCATGTTGCCGAGCGGCATGACATTGCCCGGCTTGACGTCGACATAGTCGCCCGCGACGATGGTGTCGCCAACGGCAAGCCGCTGCGGTGCCAGCACATAGGCCTGCTCGCCATCCTGATACTTGATCAGGGCGATGAAGGCGGTGCGGTTCGGATCGTATTCCAGCCGCTCCACGGTCGCCGGCACATCGACCTTGCCGCGCTTGAAATCGACGACGCGATAGGCCTGCTTGTGGCCGCCGCCGCGAAAACGCACGGTGATCCGGCCGGTATTGTTGCGGCCGCCATTGGAATGCTTGCCTTCGGTCAAAGCCTTGACGGGCTTGCCCTTGTAGAGCGCCGAACGGTCGACCAGCACCAGCTGGCGCTGGCCGGGCGTCGTCGGATTGTACTTTTTCAATGCCATCGTCGGTGAGCCTTATAGTCCGGTGGTCACGTCGATGCGGTGGCCCTCTTCGAGGGTCACGATCGCGCGCTTGATGTCCGACTGCGAGCCGAGATTGCCGCGGAACACCTTGGTCTTGCCCTTGCGCACCAGCGTGTTGACGCGTTTCACCTTGACGTCGAACAGCCTCTCTACCGCTTCCTTGATCTGCGGCTTGGTCGCCTTGCTCGAGACCTTGAACAGAACCTTGTTGTGTTCGGAGGCGAGCGTCGCCTTTTCGGTCACGACCGGTGAGACGATGATGTCGTAATGGCGGGGATCGATCGTCTTCATTTGAAGCGCGCCTCCAGCGCATCGATTGCCGCCTTGGTCAGCACCAGCTTCTGGCGACGCAGGATGTCGTAGACGTTGATGCCCTGGATCGGCAGCACGTCCATGTTCGGAATGTTGCGCGCGGCAACGGCAAAACCGTCATGCAGCTCGGCGCCGTCGATGATCAGCGCGTTGGTGAGACCAAGCCCGGAGAAATGTCCGACCAGGGCCTTGGTCTTGGCGGCTTCCAGCTTCGCCGCCTCGATGACGACGAGGTCGCCGTCCTTGGCCTTGGCCGACAGCGCATGCTTGAGCGCCAGCGCGCGCACCTTCTTCGGCAGGTCGGTGGCGTGCGAACGCACCACCGGGCCGAAGGCTCTGCCGCCGCCCCGGAACTGCGGCACGCGGGCCGAGCCGTGACGGGCACCGCCGGTACCCTTCTGCTTGTACATCTTCTTGCCGGTGCGCCAGATTTCGGCGCGACCCTTGGCCTTGTGGGTGCCGGCCTGGCGCTTGTTGAGCTGCCACTGCACGCAGCGGGCGATGATGTCCGAGCGCGGCTCGAGACCGAAGATCTCGTCCGAAAGCTGAACGGAGCCGGCTTCCTTGCCCTCGAGGGTTGTGACTTTCAGTTCCATCTCACGCGCCCCCCGTCTCGGCGGACGCTTCCGCGGCCTGCTCGGTGCCGGCGACCCTGAACTTGCCAGGCGTCGGCGCTTCCTTCGGCAGTGGCTTCTTCACGGCGTCGCGCACCCTGATCCAGCCGCCCTTGGAGCCGGGAACGGCGCCTTCGACCAGGATCAGGCCACGCTCGACGTCGGTCCGCACCACACGCAGATTGAGCGTGGTGATGCGGTCGACACCCATGTGGCCGGGCATCTTCTTGTTCTTCCAGGTCTTGCCGGGATCCTGACGGCCGCCGGTCGAACCGATCGAACGATGCGAGACCGAGACACCGTGGGTGGCGCGCAGGCCGCCGAAGTTCCAGCGCTTCATGCCGCCGGCAAAGCCCTTGCCGATCGAAGTGCCGGTGACGTCGACGAACTGGCCGACCACGAAATGATCGGCCTGGATCTCGGCGCCGACCGGGATCAGCGCATCCTCGGAGACGCGGAATTCCACGACCTTGCGCTTCGGCTCGACTTTGGCGACCGCGAACTGGCCGCGCTCGGCCTTCGGCATGTAGACGGTCTTGCGGGCGCCGGAGCCGAGCTGCAACGCGACGTAACCGTTTTTCTCGGTCGTGCGATGGCCCAGCACCTGGCAATTGCCCAGCTTCAGAACGGTCACGGGGATATGCTCGCCGGCTTCTGTGAAGACCCGCGTCATCCCGACCTTCTGTGCGATCACTCCGGAGCGCATCTTGCTGCTTCCTGTTCTCTCTGTCCGCGAACTGCGCAGACTAAAAAATCCAAAAACTTAGAGCTTGATCTCGACGTCGACGCCGGCGGCCAGGTCGAGCTTCATCAGGGCATCGACGGTCTGCGGGGTCGGATCGACGATGTCGAGCAGGCGCTTGTGGGTGCGCATCTCGAACTGCTCGCGGCTCTTCTTGTCGACATGGGGCGAACGGTTGACGGTAAACTTCTCGATGCGGGTCGGCAGCGGAATCGGTCCGCGAACCTGCGCACCGGTGCGCTTCGCCGTGTTCACGAT
>NZ_JBAURI010000691.1:0-1783 GCF_049581145.1 Bradyrhizobium sp. | reverse complement strand
GGTCGCGACCACGGCCGCGACCGGCTCGCCGGCGAAGCGTACCGTGTCGTGGGCGAGCAGCCGCCGCGGCGGAAAGGTCATCGGCGAGCCGTCCGGCCGCTTGAAGATCGCAAGCGTCGGGATGGTGCCGATCTCGTCGCGGATCAGGTCGCCGCCGGTATAGATCGCCTCGACGCCCGGTATCTCGGCGGCGGCCTTGGTGTCGATCGAAACGATCCTGGCATGTGCATGCGGCGAGCGCAGTACATAAAGCCACAACGCCCCGTCTTCCGGCTTGTCATCGATGAATTGCCCTTGCCCGGTGAGCAGCCTGTGATCCTCCAAACGCTTGATCGGCTGGCCCGCACCAAAACGCAGATTGCCGGGTAGAATATTCATCAGTTGGTCCTTCGCGTTTTTTGTTCGACTGGATCGTAGCGGGTTCTAACGGATCTTTGCGGCGAAACAATTTGCGCCGTGTGCTGTCAAGCAAGCGATGAGCCACTACGCCACGTCGCGCAGCACGGCCTCGACGGCGTTGCGCTGGTCCACGGTCAGCGCGGCCTGGGGCGGCACGGGGTCGCCGACGTCGTAGCCCTGGATCGCAAGCCCCGCCTTGATGCAGGCGGCGAGATTGAAGCGCGCAAACGCCTCGTTGACGCGCCAGAGCTTGCGCTGCAGTTTCATGGCGTCGTCCCAGCACGCGGCCTGGCAGAGATTGTAGAGTTCGACGCTTTGCCGCGGGATGATGCAGGCCGGGCCCGCCATCCAGCCGACGCCGCCGATCAGCATCACCGCGGCCGGAATATGGGCGGACGCCGAGAACACGCGGATCGCGTCGCCGCACCGATTGATGATCGACAACAGCCGCCCGGTGTTGGTCGAGGCATCCTTGATGTAGCCGATGCGCGGATGGCTTGCGAGCCGCGCGATCACATCGAGCGTCAGATCGGAGCGCTGGAATTGCGGATTGGTATAGATCACGACGGGGATATCGACGGCATCCGCGACGGCGCGGAAATAGGCTTCGACCTGCGCGTCGCCCAGCGGGAAATAGGCTTCCATGATCGCGAGAATGCCGTCGGCGCCAAGCGCCTGATAGGCTTTCGCCTGCGCCACCGCATCCGCCGTCGCGGTCGAGACCACGCCGGCCACGACAGGCACACGGCCTTTTGCGGCGTCGATCGTGGTCCGCACCACATTGATGCGCTGCTCGGCGCTCAGATAGGCGAACTCGCCGGTCGAGCCGAGCGGCGTGAGACCATGCACACCCGACTTGATCAGATCGTCGCAGAGCCGGCCGAGCACGTTGGTGCGGAGCTTGCCGTCGGGATCGATCGGGGAGACGAGGTAGGGGAAGACGCCGTGGAAATCAGCCATGATGGAGGCTGATATAGCGGTCCGGCGCGGTGTCCCGCAAGCGCGGCCTTGCGCGCGTAGCCCACGCAGGCGCGCATGGCTTATAGCGTTTGGCTGCGAGCCATCTCGTCATCAGCATGGCGCGCGAAGCAATTCCAGTTGAGCGGTTTTGAAGTTCCAATCATGTCAGCGTCAATCCCCGAACCTCGGCGGACGCGCGCCCGACAGCTTTTTGAGGCCCGGTGGCCACGGCGCAGATGCCGCCCTGCCCACGCCCACGTTCATTAATTCGAATTTCAAACGGCAGATACGGTTTCACGGTCTCGCGGCGCTGGTCGCCCGAGCTTTGCTTAGGAAGTCTTGCGCCTCGAGATCGAGGGCGCAGTGAATGCCGGGTGCGCGCTGCACCCGCGGTCTCGTGTGCAAGTAGCAGAAAGAAAACAAC
>NZ_JBAURI010000690.1:0-1501 GCF_049581145.1 Bradyrhizobium sp. | reverse complement strand
GCATGAGCCCAGTGCGGCCGGACGATAGTAAGCCAGCTTATGAATTGTCCGGGCTAAAAAACGGGCGTGCATTTGTTGTTATGCCGCCAGATCGGCCACGACCGCATCCAACACCGGGAAGCCCGGTAAGGTCACCCGCAGGCGTCCCTCGGCCGTGGTCTCGATCAGACCATGCTCATGGAGCATAGCAACGCGAACCGGATCGAGCGGCCGGCCGGATATTTTGGTGTAGCGATCGATATCGATGCCCTCGGCGAGGCGGAGCCCCATCAGCAGGAACTCGTCGGACCGCTCCTCACGGGTAAGCACATCGTCAGTGACGACCCCGTGGCCCTGGCCTTCGACCCGCATCAGCCAGCTTTCCGGCCGCTTTTCGGTCGCGACAGCATGCCGCTCGCCGTCGATATCGAGCCGGCCGTGGCCCCCGGGGCCGATGCCGGCATATTCCTGGCCGCGCCAATAAACGAGGTTGTGCCGGCATTCGCCGCCCGGCCGCGCGTGATTGGAAATTTCGTAGGCCGGCAGTCCAGCCGCCGCACAGACCTCCTGGGTCGTATCGTAGAGGGCACGGGAGGTGTCCTCATCGGGCAGCCGCAATTTGCCCGCGGCGTGGAGCGCGAAAAATGGCGTCTCGGCCTCGATCGTCAGTTGATAGAGCGAAAGGTGGTCGCCGGCCTCGCCAAGCGCCGCCTTCAGCTCGCTCGCCCACGCTTTGGGCTCCTGATTGGGCCGGGCATAGATGAGATCGAATGAGTAGCGCTCGAATACGCTGCGCGCGATGGTAACGGCGTCGAGAGCCTCCCGTGCCGAATGCATGCGGCCAAGCTCGGCAAGCACGCGATCGTCAAGCGCCTGCACGCCGAGCGACACCCGATTGACGCCGGCGGCGCGGTAGCCGCGAAAGCGTGTCGCCTCGACGCTGGTGGGATTGGCTTCGAGCGTGACCTCCACGTCCGGCGCAACGCGCCACTGCCGGGCGATGGAATTGAGCACGCCGGCGATGGTCGCCGGCTGCATCAACGACGGGGTGCCACCGCCGAAAAAGATCGTCGATACCGTCCGGTCGCGCACGCGTTCGGCTGTGGCCCCGATCTCGGTATGAAAAGCTTTCAGGAAACGCTGCTCGTCGATCGGCTCGCGCCGGACGTGGCTGTTGAAATCGCAATACGGACATTTCGACAGGCAAAACGGCCAGTGGATATAGACGCCGAAGGCGTGGTCTTCGTCGGCCACAACGGGTTCAGCCAACACGGATTCAGGCAAGACAGATTCAGCCAAGACACGCCTCCGCGAGTTTGAGGAAGGCGCGGGCGCGATGCGAAAGACCTTTGCCCCGCGGCGGCAGGCCATGCTTTTCGTCGCTTGCCATCTCGCCGAAGGTGCGCTGCTGGCCGTTGTCTTGGCCGTCCGGCAAAAAAATCGGGTCGTAGCCAAAGCCTTGGTCGCCGCGCGGCGGCCACACCAGCGTGCCGTCGACACGGGCCTCGAATTCCTCAAGGTG